>CALVEW010000065.1 GCA_944326645.1 Candidatus Gastranaerophilales bacterium | reverse complement strand
AGTTGGGTTAATTGAAAAAGATACTATCTCTAACAACATTGGTAAACAAATTCTAATTGAAATGATTGAAGAAGGAACAAAAGCTTCTGAAATTGTTGAGAAAAAAGGTTTAAGCCAAATTACAGATGTTGATGCTATTAGAAAAATGGTTGAAGAAGTTGTTAATAACAATCCAAACCAAGTTGAACAATATAAATCAGGTAAAACAAACATTCTTGGTTTCTTTGTTGGACAAATTATGAAGGCAACTAAAGGACGTGCTAATCCTAAAACTGTTAACGAAATTTTATTAGAGTTATTAAAATAAGTTAATTGTTTAGAGGTGAAAAATGTTTTTTAATACTAAAAAATGTTCTATGGAATCAGAAATATTAGAACAGCCACATGTTATTAAAGAATTAATAGATAAATACAATCATCAAGAATTAGAGTTACCTGATAGTGTAGAAAAAATAGTTATTGTCGCAAGTGGGTCTTCATATCATTGTGCTAGATTTTCTGCTGATTTATTAGGTGAAATAGCAAATATTGAGGCAAGAGCTATTTATTCTAGCGAATTTAACTTAAAAAAAGTAATTCCTCATGATAAAAATACTCTATATATTTTTATCACTCAATCAGGAGAAACAAGTGATACACTTGCAGCTTTAAAAAGAGTAAATGAAGGATTTATAGATTCTAATAATGATAGATATTATCTTGATACTTTATGTATTACTAACAATCAAGAATCCAGTATTTGGAATTTATCAAAATATAAAATTAATTGTTCAGCAGGTATTGAAAACTCTATTGCTGCAACAAAATCCTTCACAGCTCAAATGCTATGTATATTAATCGTTGCATTAAATCTTTCAAAACATAAGGGTGGCAATATTGTCGAATATCTTGATTCTTTGGAAAAATTACCTGATGTGATGGAAGAAACATTCCAACTAAGACCCAAAATTAAACATCTTGCAAGGTTAATGTCAAAACAAAAATGTATAGTCATAACTGCTGATGGAATATCTTATTCTATTGCTAAGGAGGCTGCATTAAAGATTAAAGAAACTTCATATATGAATGTGAATGCAACTTATCTTGGGGAATTTATGCATGGACATGTTGCAGTATTAAATAATAAATCTGCTCTTGTTTATATTGCTGTTGATGGTATTTCTCATACTGCTGTGGCTAATCTTGAAAAAATCAGGAAGAATTATAATCCTACTATGTTTATTATTGGGAAACATAACGATAGGATTATATCTAATTTCAATATTAACGTAAACTGTGAAAATGAAATATTACAAATGTTTTCAAATGTTGTAATAATACAGTTATTAGCTTTGGAAATTGCTCGAAAACTACATAAAAATATTGATAAGCCAAAAGGTTTAAAAAAGGTTGTGGTTTAATTTAAATTAGATAAACGGATTGTTAGCAGTTGATGACATATCTATTTCTATTCCATCAACCATACCTGTTCTGTCTTGTTTTCGTGACATATTTTTTTGGAGCTCATTTGATTCTCCTGAACCATAAGTTGATACCATGCTAGAGTATAATAATTCACTTACGGAGTTATTTTGAAGAGCTTCATCTATATCTAAGTATTCATTTTGATCTCTGTCGATGGCATCAAAATCTGCTTCACCCACCCCGTACTGTAATACTTGTGTTTTTTCAGGTTCGGTGGTTTTGAACAGTTTTGAGAAAGCTACATATAATTGTACTGTGGAAATTGCCATCTTAATTAACTCTCATCTTTTTATCAACCAAATATATAAAGTTTTTTTTCAGAGTGTGATTTCAATAAGTGAATTTTATGTTACAAAAGTTAATATTTTATATTCTTGAAATGGTTTGCTAAATATGTAATAATGTTATTGCTTTGTACTGATGTTAATTTTATTCCTACATTTTTATTAAAAGGGAGAATTAGCTCAGCGGAGTTATGAAGTATACCCATCAATTATTTTATATAATTGCCAGTGGGAAACGGAGGCTCCGAGGCGTTCACCCACCTGCTAACTCGGCAGGTAATAAAATCGCATTGGTATAAAGCTTTTTATTTTTATATTATAATTAACTAATGAAGATTAGTCTTTGGGATATATATAAAGTTTTCACTAAAATCGGATTAATTCTGATTGGCGGTGGATATGTTATTTTACCAATATTAAAAAAAGAAGTTGTAGAAGATAGAAATTGGATTACAGAAGATGAATTAGTTGATTATTACGCAATTAGCCAATCTTTACCTGGAATTATTGCTGCAAATATTTCTATATTTGTTGGCTATAAACTTCGTGGGAAATTCGGGGCTTTGGCTGCAACTATAGGTATTATTACAGCCCCTTTTATTTGCATTGCAAGTATATCATCAATTATTGCTCAAATTATTAATTGGCCTTTAACAAAAAGTATTTTATGGGGGGTAGAATTTGGAGTAATTATACTAATTATTTCTTCTGTTCAGGAATTGTGGAATAAAGCTATTCCTGATAAATTTTCTTTTTTAGTCTTTTTGAGTTTTTTAGTTGCAATACTTAAATTTAAAATTTCTCCGACACCAATTATATTGGCTTCAATTGTTATAGGTATTGCTTATAATTGTTTCATATCCAAGCGAGGTAAAGAATTGTGATTTATTTTAATTTATTTAAAGAATTTTTTAAAATAGGTTTACTTTCTTTTGGTGGTGGATATGCTACTTTACCTTTTTTGTATCATATAGCTGAACAATATAAGTGGTATTCAATAAATGAATTAACACAAATGCTTGCAATTGCATCAATTACTCCTGGCCCTGTAGGAATTAATATGGCAACTTATGCAGGGATGAAAACGAATGGTATATTATCTGCAATTTTAGCAACTTTTGCAATTATTTTACCTTCATTTTTTATTGTAATAGCTATATCAAAACTTCTAAGAAAATTTAGTGATAATTTTTATGTGAAATCTGCAATATATGGACTTAAACCTGCAAGTTGCGCCCTTATTTCTGCTGTTGCAATTAGGCTTATTATATCTTCAGTAAATAATATTCCTGCTTTAATAATATTTGTGCCATTATTAATTATATTTATGACCAAAAAGCAATCTTTAATTTTTTATCTTATTGTTTCAGCTATATTAGGTTTGATCTTGAATGTCTTGTTCAAAATTCAATAGAGTTTTTAAGTTATTTTCTACATCACTATTTTTAGGATTGATTCTAAGAATTTGTCGATACAAGTTTATTGCTCCATCTTTATAGCCTTCAGCTTCATATAATAAAGCTAATCTATATTTAGGTTCAATCATCATAGGGTCTAATTCAATAGTTTTTTCAAGCATAACTTTTGCACCTTTAGTATCGTGTTGGGCTTCGCATAGTTGAGCTAGCTTCCAATGTGCTACTGAATTTGTTGGTTCTGCTTTTATTAAATTTGTTAGTGACCTTTTTTCTTCAAATGCATTATTTATATTATGATAACATTCTGCCAAAGGTAAATAATATTTCGAATAATCTGCTTCTTCGCTATAATCCATAGCAATCTTCAATTGAGAAATAGCTTCTTTATAATTTTTTATTAACATATTTGCTTTAGCTAATTGTTCATGTACATATGGATTTGTAACATCAAATTGTATTGCCATTGAGAATAGTTTAAAAGATTCTGTAACATCAGAGAGTTCTGAACCATTTAACATAGATGCCCCCCAACGAGCATATAAGTTACTCATTAAGTTATGAACTCTACGGACTTCTGTACTTGGAATTACAACTAATAATCCGTTATATATATCATTTGCTTCTGCAAAACGATTTTGTTTTTCGTAAACAGTTGCTAATCTGGTTAATACTTCAAGGTTACCTTCGTATTGAAGTGATAAATCTGTTAGAACGCTTTCTGCTGCTTCAAGATTATCAAGAGTCATATAAATATCTGCTAATGTACATCTAGCTTCTAATGTATTACTTCCAGGGCAATCAATTAATTTTTCTGTATGAGTAAGTGCTTTCATGTGTTCTCCGCATTCTCTACAGGTTTTTACCATTAATTCAAGGGCCCATAAACGCATTTCTACCGGTATTTCCAAATCAAGCATTTCTTCAAGGGTTGCAATTACTCTAGGTAGATTTCCAACTTTTAAATATAGTTGAATCATTTTTTTTCGTGTTTCATAATCTCTTGGGGTTAATTCTAAACGTGCTTTATATGCTTCAAAAGCTGCAGCATAATCTCCTATTTTTTCGTTTAATTGAGATAAAATTAATTTATATTCAGAGATTTCTCGTTTATCTTTTGTCATTGGAATAAGCATATTATAAAGCTTAATTGAAGCACTATATTGACTAACTTCATTAAACATTTCTGCCATATTTTTTATAACTTCTGCAGATCTGTTCCCTCGTTTATAAAGTATTTCAAATTGTTTTAATGACTCAATCGTTAATTTCTTTTTTCTATAACAATTAGCTAGAATTAAACGGATATCATCCATTTCTTTATTTTTTTTAAGAATTTTTAAACATTCATATATTGCTTGTGTGATTTTGTTTGTGTCATAAAAGCATTTTGCTAAATAACATCTTACTCCATAGTGTCTTGGGACTCTTTCAAGATATTTTTTTGCCAATATTTCAAGAATTGTATATTCTTTTTCATTATATAAATTTTCTACTTGTTCAAGTATATTTTTGGTTGTTACTTGTAAGCCTTTCCCTTGTTCAGCATTTTCAGCAGCTGCAAGGATTCCATACAAAATGAATAAAGCTATAACCGTTACTATTAAAGTTAGTCCAATTCCCAATAGTATATGCCCTTAAAGATTATATTATTTCCTTAATATATTATACACTATTTATATAAAAAAATAAACCTTTCTTTTTATTACACTATATAGATGTTTACTTCATAAAAAAAAACATTATAAAATTTATATATGAAAAGAAAATTAGCATTAATATTTTGCATAATTTGTTTGGCGATGCCTGTTTTTGCTGAGGAAGAAGACGGGTGGGCTAAATATGACAATATTGATAATGCTTGGGACGGACAAAAAATTATTACGAATAAAGAGTTTGAAGATACAATGAAAGCTCTTGAAGAACGCAAAAATAAAAAAATGAATAAGCAAAAAGAAAAAGCTATTCGTAAGTTTAAAGGTCAAAGTCTACACGATAATATGGATGTTAGAAAAGAAAATATTGAAAGCCAATCTCCACTTGAAGAAATGGAAGAATGTCAGGTTATTAATATCCCTGTTGATTTTGTTGCTGATGGAAAAATTGTTGAAAAAGGGTTTTATAGAGTAATTGGTGAAAAAAAAGATGATGGGGTATACTTAGAGTTGTACCAAGCTCATGATTTAATTGCTAAAATTAAAGCCAAAGAAACTAAAGATGATTTTAAACAAGAATATATACAGTTTGTAAAATTATTACCTTATAATGATTCATATATGAAACTTATATTTGGCTCATTGGATTTTAATGCGTATGCTTATATAAATATTATCAACACTATGTCGTATAATTATTAATAAAATCAATTAATTCTTCTAATGAATATTGATTATTTATAACAATAAAATCTTTTTCTGTAAGTTCTTTAACCTCAGTTAATGTTTTTCCATCTAAAAACATATCTGAATATGGTTTTAACATAACACCTGGAACTATTACATAATCACATTTAACATCTTTTATTGTATTAATTAAATCATCTGATGTTATTAGACCTGCTACTGTTATATTTTTCCCCCAATAATTTGATTTTACAGGAACAACATCTGTTTCAAGATTATCTATTTTATTCAAACAACGAGAAACTTCTTTGATTGCATCTAACCCTGCATATGAAGTTGCAAAAATTAATTTTAAAGGTCTGGATATTTTATGTGGCAATTTGTGTTGATAAAAATCATCTAATAAAGCCCTTATAGAACCTACTCCGTCATCTAATTGTGAAAAGTTTCCATAATACTCTGTATTTGGAATAGGCTTTTTAGCTAATAAAAAGAATTCATCAGAACAACATACCTTATTATATTTTGAAGCTATTTCAATTGTATTTATGGCAATTTCAGGAGTAACTTCTTTTAGAACATCTCCTTCTCTAAATTGGGTTATTCCAACAGGAACTATTGCAACTGATAATAAATTATTACCTAAACTTGTTAAATCTCTTAATGTTCTATCAAGTTCTTTATCATCATTAATTCCCGGGCATAATACTATTTGTGCATGAAATGGGATATCATTATCCTTAAACCAATTCAATTCTTTCATAATATTTGCAGCATTTGGATTTTTTAGCATTTTAACTCTTAACTCTGGATTAGTTGTATGTACAGACACATAAAAAGGTCCTAAATGCATTCTTGCTATACGTTCTTTATCTTTATCTGCTAAATTGGTTAATGTTATATATGTCCCTTGTAAAAAAGAAAGTCTATAATCATCATCTTTTACATACAAAGTATCTCTTAAGCCTTTTGGTTGTTGATCAACAAAGCAAAATATACATTTATTTAGGCAAGGTTTTATCTTATCAAATACTGCACTCTCGAAAACGATACCTAAATCTTCATCATAATCTTTTTCCAATTCGATTTCTTCTATTTCGCCATTTTTTTTCTTTATTTCTAATGTCAAAAATTCTGATTTACAATAAAAGTTATAATCAATCATATCAATTAATTCTTGACCATCAATTGATAATAATTCATCACCTTCTGCTATTTCTAATTCTTCGGCTATTGAATTTTCTATTACAGAACTAACGATTGCAGGCATGTTCTAACCCCTCTAAAAGATTAATAAAATTGTTATATTCACATATTGTGTTATCTAAAACTAATTTATGGAAATATGTTGGAGTAATTGTATCATCAGATATTTTATTTTCTGCATCAGTCTTAATAACTATCGCACGTTTTATTAGTTTTTCGAATAACATTTTTTGAGATGTAATATCAAGAAAACCGGCGCAAGAAATTTGAATTCTAGCATTTGATAAAAACTGAACAGGGTTTTCTGTATCAACTTCTAAAATTTTATTTTTCAATTCATCAAGCCCTTTTGTAGTAATTGAATACATTACTGAAACTTTTCCTCCGTCAGAAATTGACTTGGATGAAATAATAACACCTTTTTTTTCAAGTCTTATAAGAGCAGGCTTTATTGTTCCAAAACTAGGTTTTGTATACGGAGAAAATTTCTTCAATATAGCTTTTAAAACCCCATACATTGTTAATGGAGTAGAAGATAATACAAATAAAACTAATAATTCTATCATAGTTTATAACTTATCATAAAATTATGTTTTAAGGAATACAAAAAATTAGGGCCTGCTTATTTCAAGCAAGCCCTTTAATTATCTATTAATAGTTTTAACTATTTTCCGTTAACAACTGTTTTGAATTTTTTACCAGCTGAGAATACAGGAACTGTTTTAGCTGGGATAGAAATTTCTTTACCAGTTTGTGGGTTTCTACCATTTCTAGCAGCTCTTTTACGTGCTTCGAAAGTACCAAAACCAACTAAAGTAACTTTTTTACCTTTAGAAACTGTTTTTTGAATAGTATCAACTAAAGCATTTAAAACTTCTCCAGCTTCTTTTTGAGTAACTTTAGCTTTTTTAGAAATTTCTTGTACTAATTCTTCTTTGTTCATAATAGATAAAACTCCTTTCCTATGTGTACATACCATATTATATGTAATACAGAAAATAATGCAATAGGTAAATATCCACTTATTAGCTTATTTTATTGGGTTTCAACCATGCATATATTTAGGTTATTTAGATCCATTTTTTGAAACATATTCTTAAAACCATTGATAGTGCTGAATTCTAGGGTGAATTCAATATATGAATCTAGTTTTGATATTGATGAAATATCAACATGCTCTAAGAGTTGTATGGTATAAGATGTATCTTTTTTATCTGAAATTTTGATTATTTTGGCTTCTTCAAACATGCTTAAAGTTAATTCTATTAATGTAATTGTTACTCCTAAAAAAACGGAACTGTTTATTAAATTAAATTCTCCATTTTTATTATTTGATACAAATTTTATCATTCCATAAATTGTTTTGATGTATTCTTCTACTGAATGATTAACTTCATAATTCATATAATGAATGATTGATGGTTCTGATATTTTTAAAATACTTTCGTATATTTCACTACTTGCAGGATAATCAAAAAACATTACAGAATCGCATTTTGATATATTATTTCTATTTTTTATTCTCGATGCTATTTCAGGATATATTTTTAACATATCTATAATTGATTTATCTTCTGCAAAAACAGTTGTATTATATCTGGTTGTTTTTAAATAATCATTAACTTGCTTATAAATATCTGTTTTATTTCTATGATCATATATTTTTATTCCAATATCTTCACTTTCAATTTCTTTTAAAGACTCAGAATGAATATCTTTTAATATTAATTGAACTGAAGTTGTATTGTTAAATACATTTATTTGTGGATAAAAAGCTATATCTAATAAGTCACCCTTAGATAAGGATATATCACCTTTAGACCACCATATAGCATTAAATACCTGATTATCTTTTTCTAATATTAATTTCAAATGTTCTTTATTTGAACCCATTAATTTTTTCTCTTTTAATATTAAATCCTTCATTGCAAAAATAGGTTGAGGATTTGATGCTCCATATGGTTCTAATTGTTTTAATTCTTCAATAGTTTCAATCGATATGTCGTTTGGTTTAACTTCCATATCTATGTTTAAAACGGGAATAATTTTTTCTCCTGCAAGAGCTTCGTTTACTGTGTCAATTAAACCTTTTTTTACTTCTTCAAAAGTTAC
>CALVEW010000064.1 GCA_944326645.1 Candidatus Gastranaerophilales bacterium | reverse complement strand
AAAGGGTAAAGAGACCAAAAAGCTATTAAAAGAAATTAATTCAGAAAAATTTACGATTGCAAACATCACAAATAAAATAAAAACATCAAATGAATACACCCTTTATTTACTTGCAACAAAGCCACAAGATAAAGATTATCACCTTGGTAATTTTTACTATACCGAAGGGAACTATTCTAAAGCAAATAGAATATTCATGACATCAATAACAAAAAATAAAAAAAATAATTCAAAAATGTTTTCAATGATAAGCAGATGTTATCTTGCACAAGGAGATTATTCAAAAGCATATGAATACGCGCAAAAAGCATATTCAATAACAACATCAAATCCTAATTCTTTAATTACTTTAGGCGATATAGAAGCTAAGAATGGGAATTACAAAACTGCAATAAAATATTATAAAGATGCATCTTCAAACAAAGAATTTCGCCAAGAATCATTAGAAAAAATTGCAGGCGCATATATAAAAACATCAAATACTAAAAAAGCAAATGATATTTATAATGAGCTAATTAACAATTACCCAAATTCCTATATTGCACATTATAAAATAGGACTAATAACTCCAAGCAAAGAAATAGAATATCTAAAAAAATCGGTATCAATAAATTCTGCATTTGAAGAAGGTTGGATAGATTTAGCAAGAATTATGTTAGATAATAATAATCTTAAACTCGCAAAAGACTATTTATTAGTTGCAAATTATCTTGACGATAATAATTTTAGATATTATTATTATCAAAGCCTCTTAAAGAAAAAAGAAGCAGAATTCAATAGCATAAAAAACAGTTCAAAAGATATAAACAAGGTTGCAAGTAAATGAAATATAACATCTTAATTGTAGAAGATCATGAATTAACAAGATTTGGATTAAAAACCACATTTGAAGGTGTTGAATATATAAATACACTCTTTGAAGCAAAATCAGCAGAAGATGCTTATATTATCGTAAAAGAGAATAAAATTGATTTGGTAATAATGGATTTAGGTCTACCTGAAATAGATGGAATCACAGCATCAAAAGAAATAAAGAAATTAAATCCGAATATAAAAATAGTAATATTAACATCCCATTCAGATGAAAAGGATGTATTAAACAGTTTAAAAGCAGGTGCAAATGCATACTGTTCTAAAGAAATAAACTTAGATAGACTAATCCAAGTAGTCAACTCCGTTTTAGACGGAGCATCTTGGTTTGATCCAAGTATATCAAATATAGTTTTAAAAGCCGCAACAAACACCCAAATGAATGATGCAACAGATGCAAAAGAGTTATATAATTTAACATCGAGAGAGGCACAAATTCTCAAATTGATTACAGAAGGATATAGTAATATCGAGATAGCAAAACAACTTTATGTTAGCGTAAATACAACTAAAGTACATGTCGCAAGTATTTTACAAAAACTGGAAGTTGATGATAGATTACAAGCAGCAATAAAAGCGCTTAAAGAAAACATAGTTTGAGGGAAAAATGGAAGATTTTGCAAAAATACTAATCGTAGATGACAATCCGAAATATTTACAAGAAGCATTACCAATGTATGGATATGATGTTATAGTTGCAAAAGACGGAGTAGAAGCATTAAATATTTTGTCAAAGGACTATGCATCAATAAACCTAATATTATTAGATGTAATGATGCCAAATATGGATGGTTGGGATACATTAAAAGCAATAAGAAACAATAAGAATACAAAATATATTCCTGTAATAATGATTACAGCAGTAAGCGAGGAACATAAGATTGTTTCAGGCTTAAAAATAGGAGCAGATGATTATATCGTAAAACCATTTGTATTACCAAATTTATTAGCAAGAATTGAAGCCATATTAAGACGTTCAAAATGGCAAAGTGAAAAATCAAACTCAATAGATATCTCAATAAAACCAGATGGAGATATTGAACCATTAACAGAACGAGAAAAAGAAGTATTATCATTAGTTGCAAAAGGAGCAAGTAACCAAGATATTGCCAAAAAATTATTTGTTAGAGATGTAACTGTAAAAACACATATGAATACTATTTTCAAAAAATTAAAAGTTACAAACAGAACCCAAGCAGTATTACTTGCACTACAAACAAAAATAATCAGTTAGAGGAGAATACATTTTATGTTGACAAAAGATGAATTAATTACACTATTACAAGAAGATGTTTCAGAATTTAATCAATATATTGAAGATAATCAATCAGCAGGTATTGATTTAACAGAAGTAGATTTTTCTAACATAACAGCATCAGATGCAAATTTTCTAAATGTAGATTTATCATCATCAACATTTGCAGACTCTCATTTAACAAATGTAAAATTTGAAAATTGCGACTTAACATCATCCGATTTTACTCGTTCAAATTTAGCAGAATGCTACTTTACATCATCAATACTAAACGGTACTGATTTTAGTTATGCCACAGTAGATTACTGTAATTTCCATGAGGCAGATATGGCAGGATGTGTTTTACAAGAAACTGATTTAACTAACTCAGACTTATCAACAAGC
This sequence comes from Candidatus Gastranaerophilales bacterium, assembly GCA_944326645.1. GTDB lineage: Bacteria > Cyanobacteriota > Vampirovibrionia > Gastranaerophilales > Gastranaerophilaceae > UMGS1585. The sequence goes on along the minus strand of CALVEW010000064.1, from coordinate 6,383 downwards.
TACAATTTAAATGCTTGCCGTTTTGATGACGGAACAGTATGGCCTGATAATGATATGTTACCGGAAGATTTTGACGGAATGTATTCTGCAGATTTATCATCACTAAAAGATGATGAAGATGAAGGTGGTAATCAAGACTATTAATATCGGATAATAGATTTTTTTTATAAAAGAATTAATATTAAAGTATGGAAAAAAATTACTACGAAATCTTGGGAATAAAACCGGATGCGACTGATAATGAAATTAAATCAGCCTTCCGTAAACTTGCAAGAAAATGGCACCCTGATGTCGCAGGTGATTCTCAAGAAGTAGTAAATAAGTTTAAAGAATTAAATGAAGCATATGAAATATTATCGAATCCTGAGAAACGAAAAAAATACGATACGATAAGAGGTATTTTTAATCAAGCAAAATCACAAAAAAATACTACAGAAAAAGACACAACAACAAAAAAAACAACCAACAATACCGAAACAAACCGTAATACAACAAGTAAAAAAACAGAATCGAAAGAAAATAAAACAGAAACAAAAGCAAGTACTAAAACAAACCAACAAAATAATAAAAACGCATTTCAAGATGCTTGGGAGAATTTTTTAAAGAAAACAAAAGAATCAGACAAACCCAAACAAACAAAATACACCGCTAAAAAAATTGATGGTAAAGACATAACCTCAGAAATAACAATAACAGTTCTTGAAGCACTACAAGGAACGACTCGAAGTGTGAATATTTTGCATACAGAACCTTGTCCAAAATGTCACGGAAGAAAATTTGCTAATGGAGGAATATGTGCATACTGTAAAGGAGCAGGAGAAATTTCTGTCCATAAAAAATTATCAGTAAGAATTCCTGAAAAAGTAAAACACGGATCTAAAATCAGAATCGCAGGAGAAGGAAATCAAGGCATCAATGGAGGCAAAAACGGAGATTTGTATCTAATAATAAAGGTTGATACAGAGCATTCAAGATATCAATATGACGGTTTAAATATCCTGCAAACAATCCCTATAGAACCATATGAAGCAGTTTTAGGTTGTACTGTTGATGTAAAAACACCTGAAGGGATTGTACAAATGAAAATAATGCCAAATACAATGAATGGGCAAAAATACAGATTAGCCAAAGAAGGCTTAGAAAAAGATGGGAAAAAAGGTGATATGATAGTAACAATATCAATTGAAATTCCAAAAGATATAACAGCTGAAGAAAGAATACTTTATGAAAAATTAAAACTTGCAGCAAATAGAAATATAAGAGAGAAGATTTATGAATAATAATGATAATAAAGCAAAAATTAAAGAAATATTTTCATCAATACAAGGTGAAGGATTATATATTGGAACTAAACAGCTATTTATAAGATTTTGTGCTTGCAATCTTAACTGTGATTATTGCGATACACCATTCTTACCAAACAATATAAATGAAAGAAATACTTATTTTGAGTTTACTCCTGATGAATTATACAATTACATACATAAAAAATTTAATATCAATACAATCAATTACATCTCATTAACAGGTGGAGAACCACTTATTTGGAATGAATTTCTTGCAGAATTTTTACCAAAAGTTAAAACCAAATTTTATTTAGAAACAAATGCAACAATAACAGAAAATTTAGAAAAAGTTTTGCCATACATTGATGTAATAGCTGCAGATATAAAACTTCCAAGTTGTTCAGGAATACAAAATTCATTTGAGCTTCACAGCAAATTTTTTGAAGTAATTAAACATTCAAAAATTGACTGTGCAATAACCCGTCAATATGATTGTGACGGGAAAAAAGTTTTTGCAAAAATAATATTTGACCACAAAATAACAGATAAAGAAATCGAGAGTTGTATATACCTTGCAAAAATGTATAATTTAGAATTAATATTACAGCCACGAATGATAGGAAATGAGCTTTCAGTAACAAATAACACCATAATGAATGTCTTTGATAAGTTTTCATCAAAATACAAAAATATAAGACTAATACCTCAAGTTCATAAGTTCCTCGATATTGAATAGTGATACAATTCACGATTGATTGTTATATTTATCACGATATGTAACAAAAAACCTCTAAAACACTTGAAAATATTAAAACCTGTATTAAAATGGTATATATATAATATTTATTTTCAACAACTAGGATATTAATAATATATAGGGCGTAAAATATGGTTGAAATGGGATATTACAACTATTACAATACTGAGTACAGTATGTCAGTATCTGCACCTAAAGACAGATACCAAGAAATGATTGCAAAATACAATGAGAATTCAAATAGTTTACATAGTACGAATGAAGACCCTTTTAATGAAAAAAATATTGCAATCAGAGAATTTGAGGAAAAGCTTGCCGTCGTTGCAGCAGAAAACCGATCAAAATGTGCAACAGTACACGACGTTTATGAATTATTAGGTAAAAAGTATTTTGGAAACACCGAAAACTCATACATGGATCGTTTAAATGCAGATGATGCAACCAGAGCAATGTATGACAACGAACTAAATGCAACATTATATGGAACATATCAAAATTCTAACCTAGACGACCCACGAATAAATTGGAATCCTGAAGACTGGGAAAGCCAATTATTGAAAGATAAAGAATCTAACCAAAAAATAATAAGCACTCAAATGAAAAACTTATTAGAGAAAAAAGGTATTAATGTTGAAGATGGGGATACATTACTAATATCATTTGACCCTTATGAATATTTAATATCAGTAGAGGGATTAAGAAATAGTGAAAATTTATCAAAAGTTAATGAGATATTAAAAGAAGGAGATAATGCAAAAGAATTATTTTACTACACACTCCAAAACTCTCGTAGTGTAAATCAAGATGCCCTTACAAAATACAGAGCATATCAAAACATTAAGAATTTAACCGGAGAGAATTTATCAGATTTAACTTTAAATAATGGTAATTTTTATACTGAGGAAGGAAGAAATATCCTTTCACTCGTAAAACTAGGAATAGATAAAGACACACTTATTCCGCAGGATTTCAAAAATGTCGCATATGATTACTCCAAGAGATTATTAAAAGAAGTCGCAGAAAAAGGCTTCAATTCAATGCCAGATTTGAATTTAACAATAGGGTACTCAAAAGATTACGGTTTTTTCTCAACAAGTAATATAATGTATGTAGCTTAATATTGAAATCAAAATGCTTTCTTGATAAAATTATCTCAATAGAAAAGGAAGAGATAATTATGTCAAACAGAGTATTATTATGTATTATGGATGGTTGGGGAATAAGTAATGCAGGACATCCTGAACACGATGCAACAAGTCTTGCACACCCAATTAATGTACCAAATCTTATAAAAAATGAAGCATCAACAGTTATTCACGCAGACGGTGAATATGTAGGATTACCAGCAGGACAAATGGGTAATTCTGAAGTAGGTCACTTAAACCTTGGAGCAGGAAGAATTGTTTACCAAGATTTATCAAAAATAAATAGAAGCATCAAAGATGGTTCATTCTTTAAAAATGAAAAATTCTTAGCAGCAATAGAACATGCAAAGAAAAATAATTCAGCATTACATATTTATGGTTTAGTATCAACAGGCGGTGTTCATTCATCATTAGACCATTTAGAAGCATTGATTAAAATGGCAGCAGATAATGGATTAACTAAGGTTTATGTTCACGCATTCTTAGATGGAAGAGATACACCACCTGCAAGTGCTTGTGAATATTTACAACCAATAGAAGATGAATTAAAGAAATACAATCTACCAAAAATTGCATCAGTTATTGGCCGTTACTATGTAATGGATAGAGATAACAGATGGGATAGGGTAGAAAAAGCTTATAACTGTTTAGTTCTAGGAGAAGGAGAACACGCAAATTCATCTATTGAAGCAGTAAAACAATCATATGCTAAAGATGAAACAGATGAATTTGTATTACCAACAGTAATTGATGGAGATGATTCAAGAATAAAAGATAATGATGCGATTATCTTCTTTAATTACCGTCCTGATAGAGCTAGAGAAATTACTAAAGCAATTAATTTCACAGATTTTGATGGTTTTGAACGCAAAAAAGTATTAAACAACTTATACTACGTAACAATGACAAGTTATGATGCAACATTCACATTCCCTGTTGCATTCGAAAAAACTAAAATGGTAAATATTTTAGGTGATGTTTTAGAAGCAAATGGAATAAAACAATTCAGAACTGCAGAAACAGAAAAATATGCTCACGTTACATTCTTCTTTAATGGCGGAATTGAAGAGCCACAAGCACATGAAACAAGAAAACTTGTTGCCTCTCCAAAAGTTCCAACTTACGATATGCAACCTGAAATGAGTGCTTATGAAGTATGTGACAACGTTTTAGCAGCACTAGATAATGAAGATTATAGATTTATTCTAGTAAACTTTGCTAACCCTGATATGGTAGGTCATACAGGAGATATCGCAGCTGCAACTAAGGCTTGCAAAGTTGTTGATGAATGTGTTGGTAAAATTGCTGAAAAATGTAAAGAAAAAAATGTTACAATGTTGTTAACAGCAGATCACGGTAATGCCGAAATGATGGTTGACGAAGAAACAGGAAAACCACAAACAGCGCATACAACAAATGTTGTTCCATTTGTAGTTATAAATCCTGACCATAAAATTGAATTAAAATCTGATGGAGCATTATGTAATGTTGCTCCAACAGTACTTGATTTGTTTGGGATTGAAAAACCTAAAGAAATGGAATGTGACTCATTAATTAAGTAAAGGAATATATGACAGAAACAAAATCATTAGATATCGATTTATCATTCAAAAAAAATAATGTAGATGAACTATTTTTAAACCTTAGCGAAAATCCTGAAGGGTTTAAAAACAAGGATTTTAGATTTACTTTGAGTTTGATATACCAATTGATTGAAGATGAGTTTGCAGGGATTTTCCTTAGTCCAAATTCCCCTGTTAGAAATACTGATTTCTTTTTAATTAATGAGGGTGACAAATTATCATTTTTTGTAACACCTACAAATAACTTTCAATTTTATCTAAAATCCAAAGGCTCAATGTTTAGATTTACGCCTAATCGGTTACGTTATGCCTTTGGATTTAGTTTTAGATTATTTTGGAGGTTTTGACGAAATACTTGACTTTAGTGCTGTAACGCCAACATTTGTATACTTTAATAAACTTACTCAATTTGTTATGAAATTAGTTGAAAAACTATATTTTATTCCAACAGTAAAAGTAAGAGGTAATTTCTTTAGAATTGTTTATGAACCTATTATTCAAACAAAACAAATTGCACGTATTATAAATGAATTAGAAGAAAATATACCTGAAAACTTATTTATTAAAGGAGAAAAACCTAAAAACTTTGTTACAGACTTTGTACATGACTATTTAAATTATGTTGTATACAAATTCTTACATATCAAGAGTTACCGATTTAAAGATGTAAAATCAGGAAACTATTTACTTAAAGATTTAGAGCAAAAATCATTAATGAAAGGGAAAGACTTAGCAGAAAACTTTGCTCAATGGTTTGATGAACTATATTTGGGTAAATATGATGTTATTCCTTTCTTTAAGATTAATAAGATTGAAAACAGCGAAGATTTTGAATTAAAAATTCATATAAGAAATAGAAAAAATAATGAAACAATTCTAATGGATGAATTGTATGTAAAAGATAAAATTTGGGATGCTAATTCATCTGATATTGCAAAAATCATTGAAAAACAATTAAACTTTGCGTTACGCTATATGCCTGAATTAGAAACATTATTTGAAGATGAAGAAAAATTATCTCTTACATTAAATTTAGGAGAAGTTTATAAAATCATTGCACAGACATCATATTACCTTCAAAAAGCACAAATTGAAGTAATATTACCGGAAGAACTAACCAATATTATAGTTCCAAGAGCATCAATAAATGCAAAAGTAAAAGAAAAACGTTCTGATGATTTAATGGAAATATTTAATACAGTATCTTCTTCATCAATATCATTAGATGATATCTTAGAATTTTCATATGAAGTATCATTAGGAGATGAAAAACTATCATTAGAAGAATTTAATAAGTTGGTAGAAACTAACAGCGGATTAGTAAAATATAATGATAAGTACATTTTAATAGATAAAGAAGAAGGTCGTAAACTTGCAGAACAAATATTGAATGCAAACCATAAGAAAATGACAAGATTACAACTTTTACATGCATCAATGTCAGGACGAATCCAAGATTATGACTTCAATTATGACCAAGCATACGCAAATGTAATTAAAGATTTTGCTAAAGCTGTTGATATCACACCTCCTGAAGCTTTAAATGGAGAATTAAGACAATATCAGCAAACAGGTTTAAAATGGCTTTGGACAAACGTATCAAAGGGTTTTG
>CALVEW010000063.1 GCA_944326645.1 Candidatus Gastranaerophilales bacterium | reverse complement strand
ACGGCGAATTCACGCTGGTGGCATACGGCAGCTTTGACAAATCGGCGGTAAATCCTTATATCATGGCGGTCACGTTCAGCCTTGCCGATCTGGGCATAGGCGCATAAAAAGGGGCAAAAGGGGAAGAAAGACAGAGTATGAAAAAGAAGATGAGTCAGAACAAAAGACTCAGGATTCTTTGCAACAAAATGGTGGAAGAGGTCAAGGACAACAAGGACATCAACAGCAAAACAGACAAAATGAACCGAAAACTATCGCAAGAGGAAAAGCATCAGATGTTGCGAAGCCTAAAAAACCGGTTCGCAGACATATAGAACCACGTCCTGTTCCACGCGGTCAAGAAGTTGAAAAACCAAAATCTCAAGCAAGCCCAACACCAAAACCACAGGTAAGACCAGCTCAAAATGGTATGCAAAACATACCTCAACAGCCTGTTCGCCCTCAACAATTACCTCCAAACCAACAACCTATACAACAAAATATTCAACAACCTACACAACAATCTGTACAGCAAGCAAATCAAGAAAATATTCAACCTCAAGTATATGAAGCTGATGCCCCAGCTCCTGATAGCCGCCCTATGGCTGCAACAAGCAATAAGGTTAATATAGCCCAAATTTTAAAAGATTTTAGAAATACTATTTCTGCAATTGGGACTCCCGATATCTTAAGAGAAGAAGTTGAAGATTATCTACAAGAAGTTGAAGCACATACTAAAGGTGAAGCGCCTTCTATCAATTTTGTACAAACAAATTTATTAAATGCTGCAGAAATATTAGATAGATATATTTCTGAAACATTAAACAAAGAATCTAAAGTTGTAGTTAAATGGCTGGAAGCTCTATTTTTACAAAGAATTAACTATAGATATAATGATGGTGAAGTTAACAAAGCATTTTTAGTTAAATTCCCTGAATCAGAAGAAGAAAAAAGAGCTAAAGCAGAAAAAGCTCAAAGAGAAGCTGCTCAAGCCGAAATATCTGAAGAAAATAATAATAATTCACAACAAACTAATCTTGAACCTATTCAAGACGTAGAAACAAAATACGAACCAATTCCGCAACCTGTACAACAACCTAAACAAATTGTTGTACAACAAAATCCACATGTCACAGAACCTATTAATGATTACATTCCACAAAGGAATATTGTTCAACAAAAAACAAAACCTCAAGTTACAATAATTCCTGAAGATAATGAATTAAAATCACTATTTATACAAGCTAAGAAACATGCATTCGCTCATAATCCTTCCAAAGCAATGGACATGTTCCATAGAGCACTTGTAAGAGCTCAACAAATCAATGATGGAGAATCTCAATCAAAAATTTGTTTAGAAATGGGCAAAATTTATGATGATAATAATTATGTTGTTCAAGCATTAAACAGTTATAATCGTTCACTTAAATCAACAACAGATAACAACATAAAAACCCAAGCTCACTATTCTATGGCACAAATTTATGATGAAGTTAACCAAATTGAACCTGCACTTAATCATTATCTAACTTCTGTTTCATATGCAGGTGAAAATGACAATTTAGTAGCACAATCTACTTCTTTAACAAAAATTGCAAACATATTTCTAGACAAATATGATAAAAAAGCTTTTGAATTCTACGAAGAAGCAGATATATTAGTTTCACAAACAGATAATGCTAAAACTAAAGGATTTGTATCAAGCAATATTGCAGGTGCATATACTACATTTAACCTTCCTAATAAAGCATTAAAATATTATGCTAATGCAGTTAAAAATTATACTGATGCACAAGCAAAAGAAAATATTGTAGAAAATTATAAAGCTGCTGCAGAATTAATGCTAGAACTTAAAAACCCTGCAAAAGCTAAAGTGTTGTTAAGAAAAGCTCTAAGCTATTCAAATCAAAATACTGATGTAATTTTGATTGATGAAATACAAGAAATGCTTAAAGAAATTGCTTAATATATAAAATTCTCGTCTATTTGCTTGATGTATAAATCGTGATATTTATATACAATTTCTCTATATTAGGGTAATTTATACAAGGGATTCCTATAGGAGATTTGTATGGCAAGAAAATCAAATGTCAAAAGAGTTGAACCTCAAAAGGCAAATTTAAAAGTCGTTAAAGATAATGCTGTTAAAACAACAGCTTACAATGATATTAACCTTAAAAAATGGAAAGAATATGACCACGTTAAAACTGACACTCTTTGGGAATTTTCTTCTCGCCTTAAACAAGGTGGACATACAAATGAATACCACGGAAATTTTATCCCACAAATAGCTCAACAATTATATGAAAGATATACAAAGAAAAATGATATTGTACTTGATTTATTCTTTGGTTCCGGAACTTCAGGAATTGAAGCGATTAATATGGAAAGACGTTGTATTGGCGTTGAATTAAAAGAAGAATTAGCAGAAAAAGTTTCTGAAAAATTTACTCCTAAGCAATTAGTTACTGATGTAAATATAATAAGTGCAGATTCAGCAAGTGAATTAGCAAAAGAAAAAGTTCAAGCAAGATTAGATATTATGGGTAGAGAAAAAGCTCAATTATTAATTTTACATCCTCCTTATGATGATATTATTAAATTCTCAGATAGAAAAGAAGATTTATCTAATTGCGGCTCTACAGAAAAATTTTATGAATTATTCAAAAAAGTTGCTAAAAATGGTTATGATTTATTAGAAGATGGTCGTTTTGCAGCTTTAATTATTGGTGATAAGTATGCAGATTCTCAAATAATTTCTTTAGGTTTTGAGTGTCAAGAAAGAATGAAACAATTAGGTTTTATTCATAAAGCTACTATTATTAAAGATATGCAAGGTAATGAAAGAGCAAAAGGTAAAACGGCTAATTTATGGCGTTATAGAGCTTTAGCTATGGGATTTAATATATTTAAACACGAATATATTATGATATTCCAAAAGAATGAAAAATTAATGAGAAAACATTTGAAAGCATTATGATTCTTCAGAAATATTATTAATAAGTTTTCTAAAAATAATAGATATTCTATCTTTTATTTTATTTTGAGATTTAGGATTGACTTTATCCAAAACAATTTGATTATTTTCAATAAAATATAACCTTGCATCAGCAGTTTTAGGATATATTTTTTGAATTTTTTTATCAAAAGTTCTCTTTAGTGATTTTATAAAGTTATTACAACTAAGATTATAAACATTATTAATATAATTAGATTCTAACTTATTATTTTTATATGTATTTTTAGCTTTATGTCCAGCGATTGTTCCAATAGTAGGATTATATATACAATTTAAAATATGTTTTTTTGCTTCGTTAGTAGTAACATTGTTAATCCCATTCTGATTATATAGTAATTTAACAAGTTTTCTACTTTGATTTAAATAAATTGCTTTCATATCTGAGTAGGTCATATAATACTCCTTTATTAATAATAATGTATGTAAAAAAAAAATTTGCTAAAAAAGAGTTCTGAAATTAATCAGAACTCTTAAGAATAATTTATAATCTTTAATTTATTTTTCATCTAAAGCTGCAACACCTGGTAAAACTTTACCTTCGATAAATTCTAATGAAGCACCGCCACCTGTTGAAACGTGAGTGAAGTCTTCAGCTTTGCAGAATTTTTTAGCTGCAGAAACAGAGTCACCACCACCGATAACAGAAGTAGCACCATTTTTAGTAGCTTCAACAATAGCTTCAAGAACAGCTTTTGTACCGTCTGCGAATTTAGGGTTTTCGAAAGCACCAACAGGACCGTTCATAAGAATAGTTTTTGAAGATTTTAGAACTTCAGCAAAAGCTTTTCTAGATTCAGGACCAGCATCTACACCTTCAAATCCATCAGGAATTTCGTTGATTGCAACAAATTTATTTGTTCCGTTTCCTGAAAAATCATCTGTTACAAGAACATCTGTTGCCATTACTAATTTAACACCTTTATCAGCAGCTTTCTTTTCAATTGCTTTAGCAACATCTAATTGATCATCTTCGCAAATAGAGTTACCGATTTTACCACCGTTAGCTTTAACGAATGTGTAAGCCATACCACCACCGATGATTAGGTTATCAACTTTATCGATAAGATTTTCTAAAACACCGATTTTAGAAGAAACTTTAGCACCACCAACAACTGCTGTGAATGGTCTTGTTGGATTATCAAGAGCTTGAGATAAACATCTTAATTCTTTTTCCATTAAAAGACCGGAAACTGCAGGTTTTACTAATTTAGCTACTTTAGCTGTTGAAGTGTGGTTTCTGTGTGCTGCACCAAATGCATCGTTTACATAGAAATCACCAAGTTTTGCTAATTCTTCAGCAAAAGTCATATCATCATCTTTAGCTTCTTCAGCTTTGTAGTAACGGATATTTTCTAATAAAGCGATTTGACCATCTTGTAATTTTTCAACATATGGAGCTGCTTCTTCTACTGATGGAATGAAAACTATTTCTTCTCCGAAAACTTTTGCCATATATTTAGCAACAGGTTCAAGTGAAAATTCAGGTTTTCTTTCCCCTTTTGGTCTTCCTAAGTGAGCCATAAGAATAATTTTAGCTCCTTTTTCTTTTAAGAAATTTACAGTTGGAACAATTGCTTGAATACGTGTATCATCTGTAACATTTTTGTTTTCATCTAAAGGCACGTTAATATCAACTCTAACTAGAGCTCTTTTACCTTTAATGTCGCCTAAATCTTTAATTGATTTTTTCATAATGTGCGTTCCCTTTCTTAACAGTACGAACATCTGAATTATAGTAAAAACAAGGGGTAAATACAAGGGGTAAATACAAGGGGTAAAACATGGTCTAAATACATATGAAGAATCATATTTAAACAAAAAAAAGGGTAATTTTTATTATTACCCTTAGATTTATTTTGGTAGTTTTAGGATTTCTTAGTTTATATGTCGATTTTTAATCCAATCTTTTTGTTTTATTTATACCTGCACCTGTTGCTTTATATAAACCAATAGAATCTACTATGCAGGCAATTTTGTTTTGTACAACCAGATTGTCTATTGTCAAAAGATTTTCTTGTTTTTGGTTTAAATCTAGTTTTGACATAACCCCTTGTTCATACATCTTTTTTGATAAATTATAATCTTTTGTTTCTAATTTTAAATTTTTAAGATTTTGATTATATTTATCGTTACTGTATTTATAAGCATACATTGCATCATTTACTTCTTGTATTGATGTTAAATTTGTATTCCTATATGATTCAAGCATTTTTTCATATTTAACTTTGTTCATTTTTAAGTTAGCCATTTTAGCTCCACCTGTGAAGAATGTTTCCATTACTCCGCCACCAAAGCCCCATATAAGATTTGGGAATAAATTGCCACTTGAATTTAAAACATTAAATAATGCAAGACCTCCAATATTGATTGTTGGTAAAAATTCCTTTTTAGCAACTCTTACATCAATACCTGCTTTTTGAAGCATTAATTCTGATTTTATATAATCAGGTCTTTGTGTAATGATTTCTGATGAAATACTTTCCGGCATGTTATATTTATATGCGATTGATTTATAACTGGAACGTTTTAATGAATTAATGTTTTCAGGACTTTCACCAATTAACACAGCTAATTGGTTTAATACTTTTATTCTTGCTTTTTCTAAATCTATTAAATCAGCTTCTCCTGCAACCATTGCTTTATTAGCTTTTACTACATCTGAGGTTGATGTAACACCTTCACGGTTACTTATAAGCATTTGGTTATAAATTTCTTTTCTTAATTCAACAATATGTTTTTGAGTTTCAATTAATTGATCTAATTGAACAATATTAAAATATGTTGTTCCAACTGCTGAAATTATTGAAATATATGATGCTCGTTCGTCTTGAATTGATGCTTCATATAATTTTTTAACGGATTTTGTCTTGTCATGATTCTTTAAAAATATATCTGCTTCATAATTTACTGTTATTGGGAATAATAATGAACCGTCACTTGTATGCTCTGTTCCGCCATAACCCGGAATAAATCCTGCTCCAACTTTTGGAAGTTCATTGGCTCTTTGCGCCTTTACATTTTGAAAATATTCATCAACTGTTAAGGATGCAATTTTGGCATTATAATTATGCTCCATTGCTTTTTGAATATAATCATTTAAACAATCATCATTAAAAGCTTCCCACCACGGTAAATTGATAAAATCATATTTATTTTCTACTTTTAATTTTGTCCATTTTGTTTTTTGTTTTTTATTTGTCTTAACTTTTTCTACTTTAGTTGTCTCTACTTTTGTATTTGTATCAACTGAATCTTTTTGAACCCCTAAGTGGATAAAAGCTAATGCAGGCATGCAATTCATGCTTATGAAATTTGTTAACAATAATCCTGCAATTATCCTTTTTTTCATTATTTTCTCCTACTACTTGCTTTTTTAATACGATGATGATAACATAAGTATGTTGTAAATGCAACATGTTTTTATAGCAACATTTTATTATAAAGAAAGAAATTATGACAACAGAAGTAAAAGCAGAAGAATTAAAATCAAAATTATCTAACAGATTATATACAGATTCACTTTACTATGATGTAAAGCTAACTGAAAAATTTTCTAAAATGTTGGGCTTGCAATTATTTTCCAAATTAAATGCACCTGTATCTCCGGAAGAATTTTTGGTTTTAGATGTAACATATTCTAATCCTGACATATGTCAAAGAGATTTGGCTAAATTGTTAGTAAAAGATAGAGCAAATACAGGCCGATTATTAGAATCCCTAGAGAAAAAAGCATTTATTAAACGAGTTGTAGATGTAAAAAATAATCGTTTAGTGAAAAAAATTGTTTTAACAGAAGAAGGAGATAAAGTTCTTCATGGTGTAATGGAAAAAGTTCTTCCTGTATTTGATAAAGTTTTAGAAAATTTTACAGAAGAAGAAATAAGATTTACTAAAGATATATTAAAGCGTATGAGAGATACATATAAAGATATAGTAGAGTTACAGATATAGAGGTTAAAATGAGCGAAAGACAAGTTGAAAATAAAACAAAGAAATTAAGTATTAAAAAACCCGTAATGATATTTATAGGTGCTATTGTCGGAATATTACTTTTATTTTGGATTTTTGAAGAAATGAAGTATCAGTCAACAGATGATGCTTATGTAGAAACAACTACAGTTAGTGTAGCACCACGAGTATCAGGTCAGATAATAGAGGTTTATGTTAAAGATAACCAATCAGTAAAAAAAGGTGATATAGTTGCGAAAATTGATCCAAGAGATTATGAAGTAAGATTGGCTCAAGCAGATGCTGCATATCAAAGAGAGTTATTAAACCAAAAGAATGCAAAAGCAAATTTAAATGCATCAAATTCAGAATTAGAACTAGCAAATACTGATGTAAAACGTTATACAAATTTATACGCAGCAGGTGCAGTTTCTAAACAAACATTAGACAATGCAATAACAAAAAGAGATGCCTTAATGGCACAACATACAAGAGCGCAAGAAGATGTATTGTCAAATTCTCAATCAGGTAATAAAGTTGCTGATGCAAATATCAAAGTATTAAAAGCGCAAAGAGATGCTGCTGCATTAAATTTATCATACACAACTATATATGCTCCACAAGATGGAACTGTATCATCAAGACGTGTTGAAAAGGGTATGATGGTTAATGCAGGTTCACCATTATTTACTTTAGTTCCACATGAAGTATGGGTTGTTGCTAATTTCAAAGAAACTCAATTAAGAGGGATGAAACCCGGCATGCCTGTAGAGTTAAAAATTGATACTTACCCTAATCACAAATTCAAAGGAAAAATTGATAGTATTCAACGCAGCTCAGGCGCAAAATCAAGCTTATTCCCTCCTGAAAATGCTGTTGGTTCATTTGTTAAAATTGTTCAAAGAATACCTGTAAAAATTGTTTTCGATGAAAAAATTGACCCAAATGAATATACAATCGTTCCGGGAATGTCAGTTGTTCCTAAAATTAAGGTTAGATAAAAATTAATCATAATAGATAAATAATTGTATACAAAACTTATAACTAGAGTCGATGACTCTAGTTTTCTTTATTATTAATTTAAATATAATTCAATAAAGACATCGAATTTGATGCTTGAAATACCTGCATACTTGCTTGATAAGCATATTGACTCATATACCATTCAGATATGGTTTTTGTTAAATCAATATTTTCTATTTCTGATTTTTCTCCTTCTATATTCAAACTTGTATTTTCAAGGGCATTACTAGTCATCTCAAGTTTATTTGTTACTGCTCCTATGCGAGAATTTATGCCTGTTATATTATTTATAGAATCGTCAAAATTATCTAATAGACCATTAATTGAGTCATAACAAGAATTTATTTCGGATGCTATTTTGTCTTTGTCTTGTTGCGTTGCATTTTCAGGTAGATTTTCTTGTTCTTCTAATTTGGAAATTGTATTTTTTAAATTATTTCTTAAATCAATTAAATCTCCCATTATGCCTGAAGACTCCCCATTAAAATCACTTTCTCCGAAGATCTCTATACCTGTAACATTAACTGTTTGGAAAATACCTTCTCCAATTTCAAGTTTTCGTTTCCATACATTGTCTTTTGAACTTCCATTATATTCTATTCCTGTAATTTCTCCATTGTTATCGTATTGTATTTCATATGGTGCAGTTTTGGTATTCACTCCTGAATAAATGTAATTCCCATTATGTTTTGTATTTGCCATATCAACAACGGATTCTATTAATAAATCTACTTCTGTTAGTACTGAATTAAGATTATCTTTGTTATACGTTTTATTAGCAGATATTGTAGCCAAATCTTTTGCCCGTTGGCTTTTATCAATAATAAAATCTAAAGTATCTGATGATTGGTTTAATTCATTTGTTAAATAAGTTATATTAGATTTCCATTCAGCTATTTTATTAAGTTCTCGGTTGGCATTAATTATATTGATTGATTCTGTTGGATTATCTAATATTGATTCTATTTTTTTGCCTGAAGATATTTGCTCAGTTAGTTT
>CALVEW010000062.1 GCA_944326645.1 Candidatus Gastranaerophilales bacterium | reverse complement strand
AAGTGCTATATCCCCTCTTGTCCATCCTTTTTCAACAAGAGCAGAATATCCACCGATAAAATCAACCCCAATAGTATTTGCAACATCGTCTAAAGTTTTAGCTATTTTTACATAATCATAACTATCGCAAGATTCTCCAATAATAGAAATAGGAGTTACTGCAATTCTTTTATTAACAATCGGAATAGAGTAATCATTTTCAATCTCATTTGCATATTTGATTAAGTCTTTAGCGTGACGCATAATTTTTTCTCTTATACGATCACAAACTTTATTGATATCCCTATCCATACAATCTCTTAAAGAAATTGCCATAGTTACAGTTCTGATATCCAGATTATGTAACTTAATCATATTAATAGTTTCTAGTATTAATTCTTTATCGAACGTCTTCATAATTAGCCCCAACAGTTAAAAATTCACTCAATACATCTCCTGCAGGTTTTTTAAGGAGTAATCTGAGTTCAACACGTCTACTCTTTGTTTTATCCTCTACACCATTTATTAAAATAGGTCTTGAAGAACTAGCCCCTTCAACCTTTATTGTATGTGTCAAATCTTTCTGATATGGTTTATTTGAACATTTTGCAAATATAAAATTAGCAACATTATAAGCACGATTCATTGAAAGGTTCATATTCTTCATATACTGCTGTTCTACTGAATAATTGCCCCTAAAATTAGTTGAATCCGTATGCCCTTGTATTACTACAGCTGCTACATATTGAGCTAACTCTTTTTTATATATTGAATCAAAATAAACAGGAATAAATTTATTTAAAAAAGCTCTACCCTTTGGTGTAAGCTGAGAACTATTTAAATCAAATAACTCTAAATCTGAAATTCGAACTAATCCTGTTACAGGATCCATTTCTACATGTACATTTTCTTTTTCATCAGTCTTTTCAGGCTTTTTCTCATCTATCATTTTAACTTTGATGTCTTGTTTTTCCATCTCTTGCACAACTTCTTGAACCATTTCTGTAGTTGCTTCTTGCGCTCCACTTCCTTGGCCTGTATTTGTTACAAAAGCAAAAAACAAGGTCGCAAAAACCATGAACATTCCAAGGAACAAGTCTGACATTGTTACCCAAAATATATTTTCTTCTGCTTCAGCCTGTTTTTTACGTGCCATATAAAACCCTTATTAGAACAATCCGCCTAAATCATCGTCTTTACCGGCTGCTGATTTTTCCATTGTTTTGTTAAGATTATTAATCCCAAAAATCATACTATCTAAATAAGGTACAACCATATTTGTCAAATCTTTTTTAATTGAACCAGCAAATGTTGACGGTAATGTTTTAAGTAACGTTGAATTTTCATGTGACTGTGTTTTAGTTGTTTTCAATAAATCTACTAAAAATTTCTCACTTGAAATTGTTGAAAATAAATCTGTAATCTTACCTTGAACTTTTGCAACAGCAGGTAAAATTGCTTTAGAAAACCAAAACAAATCAACACTCATGAAAATAAGTGCAGATGCAACCGCAAATACCGAACACATCGCAGCAACTTGCATCATTCCTACGAAACTAGAAATTGATTTTGTTAAAGCTGCTGTACTCGAGAAGTCCAACATACCAAATGCTGTACCAATCATAATAAATGTAAATAATGGACCGAAACCTGTTAGAAGAGTCGGTGCAAGTTTAATAATATGCTTATTATAATGAGCATAAGCTAATGTATCTTCGTTGAAATAATCCAATGCATCTGCTGTTGTTTGAATATCTGACATTGCATCAGATACTGAATCATAATCTAACTCTTCTGTCTCACTATCTTGATATGCTATATTTTCTGAAAATACCAACGTATTTTTAAAATCTTCCCAAGGTTTTGCCGCAAGTTTACTCGAAGACATTGCATGCTTAAACTCTTCAAACTTATATGAAATGTTCCCCTTCTCAAAAGGTTGAATAGATGTGTTTAATTTTTTAAGTTCTTTACCCAACATTGAATAACTTTTGGCTGTATATATCAAACTTGATGTAAATACCGTCAAAATTATTTGAATTGGCGGGTCTTTTAAAAGATGCATTATATCCATAAATATACCTCTGAACAAATTATAACATAATATAACCAATTTAATCTACAGAGGTAAATATATTCATCTAAATGGTGGGGAATATATAAACGATTAATTTTCTCCAACTGATGGAAGTTGAGATGATCTTTCCGCAATAATTCTTGCTACATCCGCTCCACCGAAAGTTATTTCTAACACAAGTTGAGAATTTAATAAAATTGTTTCTCTATACTCCATTGAATCTACATCTATTATTGCAAATTCAATAAAGTCTTCGCCAACGTATTCAATTTTTCCGTATTCGTTCCCAGTAACCCATCTGAGGAACACATACTGCTGTTCCAAGTCTTGTAATCTCTCTAACATTTTCATTTAATTTAACCTTCACTATCTACATTATATATTTTAGTTATTTTTTTCATAAAGTCAAAAAAATAATTAAGATTGTAATCTTTTTCTTTCTATCTGATGAAGAAAACATTCTTTTACAATAAAATTGATATCTTCAGGTTCTATTCCGGTAAATTTAAATGCGTGAATATACAAAATAGAATCATTAAATCTTACAGGGTTTGTATACATATGATCTGCTGTTGTAACAACAAATCTGTTTTTAAATTTTACATTAATTGTAATTGAAAAATAATCAGGAAACTCAGGTTCTAAAGATATATAACACATCCCCCTTCCTGAAATATTTTTTGTCGTAGCATTAATTTGTTTTGTTGCGCCATTAGGTAATACAACCAACAATGTTACAGGCAAGTGCATATCAGCACGATAATATGCCCTTTTTTGAGTATGCTCATATGGAGATGGATAAGTCGTTGTATAAATCGGAGTATTGCCATTTTTAAATACTTTTAATAACGTTGCCTCCGCAGCAACAATACCATTTGTAGAATAAATCTTTATATCAATAGGAGCTCCTAATGAAACCTGATCTGTATAATCCGACATCCCAACAAAATTAACATATTCTTGTTTTATATCTTTTATAAGACAGTTAAAACTAAGCGCATCATCTGTACCTTTATTAAAAAGTAGTTTTGCGAATTTAACTTCGGATTTATCATTAATTAAATCATTGGCCATATTACAAAAATAGTAGCATTTTAGGTTAATAAAATCAATCCATAAAAAAAACGAGTCAATAAAGACTCGTTACAATTTAATAATCATCTCTCTTCAAATTAATATTCTATTCCCTGTCTTGCCATAACTCCCATATCAAAATAATGTTTGATAGGTTTCATCTCTGTAACAAGATGAGCAAGCGCTTGCAATTCAGGGTGTGCGTATCTTCCTGTTAAAACTATTTCAAGGTTTTCAGGTTTATTTAATAATGCATCTTTAACATCTGCGACTTTTATCATTCCTAGAGAAACACAAATATTAATTTCATCTAAAATTATTAATTGATATTCGCCGCTGTTAATTGCATTTTTAGCAAATTCCCAACCTTTTTTTGCTTCTTTATAGTCATCCATACAAATATTGTGAGAATAAACTACTCTATCCATCCCAAATTGAACTACATCAAGATTTGGAAGAAATTTTGATGAAGAAGCAATTTCTCCATAAGAAGTACCACAATCTCCCTTAGTAAATTGGATAATTAAAACTTTCCAACCGTGTCCCAAGGCACGAAGTGCTAGCCCTAGAGATGCTGTTGTTTTTCCTTTTCCATCCCCTGTATAAATTTGAATATAACCGTGTTCTAACACTAATATGCCCTCCGAAATACTAACTGCATTTTCTAATTTTATTTTAAATTTTATCAACTATTTTGACATCCTATCAATAATGTAATTGATCTTTTATGCTCCCAACATTTCGTTAAACAAAACTTATAAAATGTCTCGGATGTCTGTATTATTATTAAACCAAATTTGAGAAGAAAAAACAAATATAAAGTGTTTACATGACAATTTTTTTACAAGATTTTTCATGAATTATAAGCATAAACTATTGATTTTATTGGATTTTAAAGGATTAAATTAAGTTAAACAAAAATTTACGAAATAAATATTAACATATACTTGCAAAGGGGGTAAATATATATCTTTATTAGGTTTTAGACTTATTAATACAGGTAAAAATTTATCATAATATTTCTTCACATTTGGTTGTAATTTATAATCGATTTTTACAACTCTTATTTTTATTAAAGTTCTTATTAAAAATAAAAAGTCAACCAAAAAAGTTCGATTTTTTAACTAAATTTCATTAAAATTTGTTCATTAAGAATGTAAATCAGTCTTAGTTATAGTAATGATATGGGGCATGTTAGATTGTAAATTTTTCATGCGAAATTCTTTACTTGATTATCCGATATGGTTAGCCTAATATAACCATGTTACTTGGAAGGGAGTGATGGCTACAAGACTCAAGGGGAGAGTTGAAAAAGATTATATATTATAATGGAATATGAATTATTAATCATTTATTTTGGGAGTAAAGGGGAGAAGATTTAAAAAGGCTTAGTTTAAACTAAGCCTTTAAAATTATTTTTTAATAAGAATTTTAGAAATTGAATAAATTTGTTCTAATTGTTCTTTGTTACAACTATCAATAATCAGAAGTAATTGTTTTTTTATATCCAAACAATTTAAAAATGGATTAAACTCAAAAAAATCATTCACATTACATTTAAAGACTTCAGCCAATTTCACCATAGTAGAAAGCATTGGGAAAGATTTTCCCGTTTCAATAAGTGCGACTTGTCTTTGATTAATACCGATTATATCACCCAAATTTTGTTGAGTAAGCTTTAGAGATTTTCTATAATCTTTAATTTTATTTCCAACTTTTAGCTTAATTTCTTGTTCGTTCATTTTAAGATCTTTCTAGGTTTCTAAAGAGTATTATTTAGAGGTTAAAATCCTAAACTAATAAGGTTTGATATATATAATAATCGCAACGAGTATTTAAACGAATTCTGCGCTAGAGAAGTACTTAACTTCACATTTGTTCCTTCAATAAATTTAGTTTCTCTAACTCTTTTTTATTTATTTTTAGTTTTTTAGAATAATATTTCTTTTTTTCTCCAAATGATATTGAGCTTAATATGTTATATTTAAATATTTTAAATTGATATAATTTAATTTTATTTGTAATTACTTGAACTTCTTTTTCTTTAAATCTTAAATATCTATCATTTATTTCATTATAAAAAGGTGTTCTTTGGGCATATTCCCACCATATGCCTGCAAAATCTAGATTTTTATAATGCCAAGGTTTATTTTCTCCTAAAAAGTGTAAAATTTTGGGCTTTATATCATCCTCATATTGAATGATATCTAATATTTCATAATTCCATTCTTTATTCAATGGTAAAATTTTATCATTCAATAAACAATTTAGAGCACATTGCTCTTGATATATAAAATGATTTTGTTCTATTAGATTAAGAAGTTTATTAAAGTAATTTCCTTCTAAAAATTTTTTCACATTAAAAAGAATTATTCCTGTATTATAATATTTTTTTATATCTTTTAGTTGCAAAATATCTTTAGAATATTTTCTAAAAGATAAATCTCTAAAACAAATATTATTATCAATAAAGTATTCCCATATAGGCTCCTTACAAGCCATTAATGGGGAATTATAAATATTAACTTCATAGAGCTCTTTCAAATCAGTCAAAGCTATTAAATCAATATCAGTAAAAATAACTTTTTCATAGCTTTGGAAAATTAATGGTGCAACTATTCTGTAGTAACAAGCTTCATTAAAATAATCATGAGTAATTTCTAAATTCAAACCTTTGAAAAAAGAATGTGGATTAAAAAATCTTACAGAAATATTATTTTTAGAATATGTATCCTTAATAATTTTCTTTTTATTTTCATTGTTAGAATTTGAAAAAATTACAATATCATACTTACAATTACACGAACTTGCATCTATAATTGACTGTAAATAGACACACACATACGGCAAATACTCTTCACTACTACTCATTGCAATAACTACAAAATTATCATTATATATAGGTTTAATTATATTTTCTTGTAACATACAGTCCTTCTTATTTAAGTTTTTGTAAAAGCTTTTTTATATTTAATCTTTTATTTTTATAATGTTCCCTTTTCTTCTTATATAATTTTTCTAAAAGTTTACACCTTAAATAGTCTATTTTTAATACTAAAAGTTTTATTATATCTTTTGAAAAATAATTTAAAACTTCATAATCAACTATACTATTTATTAATTTATTTTGACAAATAACATAACTCATTATAAAATCTTCATAATATGGTGTTATTTTTGCGTATTCCCAAAAAATATCATTCCACCATAAATCTTTTTCTTCCCAATACTTAGGATAGCCACAAATATGAACAATCTTAGGTTCCAACGAAGCTTTTTCCCAAACACCTTCTTCCTGATACCAACCTTGTTGTGCTAATATTGGACATACATTATATTGTGGGGACAGCTCTATAATATGGTCTTTAAAAACCATATTCATTACATTCTGATCTGGCCATGCAAAATATTTTTTTGAATACCAACGCATTCCTTCCATTATTTTTTCTTCAATTTTGTCATCGCGCCATTTTGTCAAATTAGCCAACATTACACCAGTATTAAAACGTCTATTTGGAAATTTTTCTTTATCATTAATTGTATATTCATACTGAAGTTTGACACCAGGATCAACTACTGCAGCAATATAATTATTACCAAGATCTGTATTATATAAACTTTTCAACGATGTTAAAACTATAATATCAGCATCTAAAAATAATATTTTATTAAGGTTAGACTTTAATGTTGCTATTTTTAAACGATAATTAGAAACAATATTAACACCTTCTGACATCTCTTTAAAATCTTCATTATTCATTTGAATATATTCAATATTAAAATCCTTAATTATTTTCAGCTTATTAATTTTTCTTTTATTTTCTTCAGTAATATCTGAATTTAAAATATAAAAATTAAATTGTTCATCAGCACAACTATTCTTTAATATTGATCCCATAGACACAGCCAAACAATGGGTGTATTCATTACTTATTGTATAAGCAATATCAAAAATCATAGAACTCTCCTTCCACTTTCAAAAGCTTGATGTGTCCACATATACTCCCATCGACCAAATCGACCGACACTTTCTATATTTACACTTTTCATATAATCTAGAACAAAATCACGGTTTTTATAAATATCCTTATCAAATGTTATATTTGCATATTTTTCAAAACGAATATCTTTTACAACTATTTCTTCTTCTTTAAATAATCCCATTGATACTAGTTTCTCTATAGTATTTTGTAAAACTATTTCTTTATTAGGAATCTCTACTTTACAATCAAAGAAAATTTCAGCTTGCAATGAGCTGCATCCTTCCGGAACGTTATCTGGTGATTTTAGGTTTGGTGAATATACTCTTGCGGCCAAGATATCTTCATCATAAATATAGAACCAAAGATATTTCGCAATATCAGGTTTGTTAAATCCTAATGAGACCATATATCCACAAGTATTGTGTAATTTGTCCGCATAGTTTAACACTTCTTGAGGACAATTTGATATCATTTTTACGATTTCCGGTAATGGTAGTGTAGAAATTAATCTGGTATATTCAGCTTTTGTACCATCTTTAAATCTTACAACTTTTTTATCAGGATTAATTTCCACAACTTCCTTATTAAATCTTATATCTAAACCTTCTCTACATTTATTTAAAATACTTCTAAATCCGCCTTTTTTAGGATATTTCATAAAATTTGTATAATAGAAATTCTTTTCCTGTGTTTCATAGGAACCTCTTAATATTTCATCTATATTAGGAGAATGCATTCTATTTCCAACCCATTTTGTCTCAAGATCTTTAGCTTCTAATCCCCAATATTTTTTTGTGTAGACCATTGGAAAATTCTCGGCAAAATAATCACCATATTGTACCCTCAGCCAATCCTCATAATTTTCAATTTCTTCAAAAGGTATATTTTTTCTATTTATAAAACCCTTTATAATTTCCACTTTTTCGTCAATTGCCAATGGAGCAATATTATTTTGAGCCGGATGTTTTAGCCAATATCCTTTGTAGTAATTGCTAGATACACTAGGATGAGCAATTGTAGGTGAGGATTCTTCAAATAAATTTTTTATATATTCACTATCTGCAAATGTGAAATGTACAAATTTATCAAATCTAAATCCGTCAATTGTAAAATTTCCGCATAGACCGCCCCAGTCACTATCTTTTTCATAAATAACGACTTTTTCTCCAGCTTTTTCCAGATGATATCCTGCAGAAATTCCTGCTATTCCACTACCTAAAATTATTGTTCCCATAAATATCCTTTATTTTCATGAGCTTGAATTTGTTTTTTACAATATTCAAACATATCATCATTAACTAAAGCTTCTTTATACCAATCTACTGTAAATTCGATTGCTTCGTAAAATGATAATTTAGCTTCCCAACCAAGTTTTTTGTATGCTTTTGTAACATCAAGACTTAACAGAGTATTTTCATGAACCATATTAGGGCTGGAAGCATCAACAACTTTTCCTTTGCCATAGTATTTTACTAAGTATTCTACAACTTCCCATACTGTTTTGTTACATTCAATTTTTGGTCCAAAGTTAAAACCTTCAGCATAATTAGTTGGCTCTTCTATTAATTTTTGTCCTACTCGTAAATATCCGCTTAATGGTTCTAAAACATGTTCCCAAGGACGTGTAGCTTTTGGAGAACGAATTTCTATATCTTTTCCTTCTTCGATAAATCTTATACAATCAGGAATAAGCCTGTTATCTGACCAATCTCCACCACCAATTACGTTTCCTGCTCTTACTGATGCAACTGCTTTTCCGTGTTTTGCATAATCTTTCGGATTGAAGTATGAATTTCTATATGAAGAAATCATCAATTCTGCACAACCTTTAGATGATGAATAAGGATCATAGCCCCCCATTCTATCAGTTTCTTTATAACCCCAAATTTGTTCTACATTTTCATAACACTTATCTGAAGTTATCATTACTACTGTTTTTATA
>CALVEW010000061.1 GCA_944326645.1 Candidatus Gastranaerophilales bacterium | reverse complement strand
TACCATGCCTGGTCTAGAAATCCTTCCTGCCTCTTCTCATTCCAAGAATTAGTTTGCTGTCTCCTTTAGCACAGCATCAGGTCACCTAGGTTTTCTCAGGATGATTGCTTCTATTTTTTGCCCTAAAGATATTTGCTCAGGTAGTTTTGCATAATCAGCATAACTCTTTTCCATCTTTAATACTAAACTTGCACCACTTGTTGATGAGGTTACTCTATTTATCATATTTTCTCCTCCCTATTCTCCAAGGTGTACCAATGTTTCTAACATATTATTACAAGTTTCAAATACTCTTGCTGATGCTGAAAATGCGGTTTGGAATTTTACCATATCTGATAATTCTTCGTTTAAATCTACTCCTGTTTGTTCTTTTATTTTGTTATCGAGTGATGCGACAATTGAATCTTGTGAGGTTGCTAGATTTGTTTTGTAATCAGAATTAGAGGCAACTTTGCCAATGATTCCATTATAATATTCGCTAAATGAAATATTCCCGATACTATCAAAACCGGATGTAGTTGTATCGTTTTTAGTATTTATCATTGAAATAATGTTGTTGATGTTGCCAACAGCGTTATAATCTATTTGATTATCCGGGAAATATGCTGTTGCAATTTTGTTATAACCATCATCCTCTTTAAAAATAGAATTAACAGTTATATTATCAGCTTTGATAGTATCGCTACCATCCTTGGTTGTGAATATTTCATAATTTTCTAAGTTTGCATTTGATAATTGTATTGTACCGTTATTGTTTTCTAAGTAATATGCTCCTTTCTGTGTTTGAATTTGATTAAATACGTTTGCAATTGTTGAGGCTAATGTGTCTAATTCTGATAATACCGTGTTAATATTCTTATCTTTTGAACCGGTATTTGCTTTTAATATCCCTCCTATTTCTCCTGATTCGAACTTATTGTTTATATTAGCAATTGTACTTCCATCATTCTTTTCAATGTATACTACAGCATTACATTCATTCTTATTTTCTATTCCATTTTGTTGGCAATATTCATCATATTGAGCTGCTGTTTTAACATTAAATTTTGATTTGATTGTTGAACCATTTATTATTTGAGTTCCATCAAGTTTCAAATTAACGGTTCCGTTTTCTTGAATACTTTCTTCAAAATTTCCATATTTAGAAATCTCTTTTAATAATAAATCTCTTTTATCTAATAAATTATTATTTTCTAATGTTCCTGTTTGTGATGTTGCTATCATTTTATTCAATTTTGCTAAATCTTCTATATTTTGATTTAGAGCATTAATTGATTGTGCAATATCAGATTTATTTAATGAAGATTGAGATATCCCATCTCCAACATTTTGGTTCTTAATTTCATTAAGTTCGGAAGATAGTTTATTCATTTTTTCTGTTAGTGCTGAAGCAGAATCTATGAAACTTATTCTTGTTGTTTTATCTGTCGGTGATTTGCTAAGATTATCAAGTGCAGTATAAAAATCTTCCAATTCTTTATCTAATCCTTTTCCTTGTAATTCATCAAAAACTCCTGCAATATCTGATGCGATTTGTGCTTGTTCATTATAACTTGCTTGTTCTGAAATTTGATTTCTATAATATGAACCTAGAAAAGTTGTTGTATATCTTGAAACACTTACTAATTCAACACCAATACTAGAATCTACTTGAGCATCAACATTGTTGCTAATAGGAGAATTAATTACTAATGTTCCCAAATTAACTTTTTGTTTTGAATATCCTTCAGTATTAATATTAGCAATATTGTTAGATACAATGCTTATTGCAGATTGGTTAACTTGTAATGCTCCTGCAGAAATATTTAAAGCTGAAAAAAGACTACTCATAGATATCTCCTTTTATGCTTCCTGAATGATTGTGCTAATAGGGGTATTAAATTTAGAAAATCCGCTAGAAGAATAATTTCTATTCCCCTCTCTACAAATTTTAATTATCAATTGTAGAGTTTTGTCAGATAAAACTAAACCATGTTTTATCAATTCTAAGTTTGTTTTATGCAAATGAGAAATCTCTTTTGCAAGTTTATTTATTTCTATTTTTTGGTTTTCAAGTTTGTTTAAATATTCAGGAGATTCAATTTTTGCATAATTAATTAATGCTGAGATATTGTTAAATTTATCCCCTGCAATTTTTAATCTTTTTGTTTCACAAATTTTGATTTTTGATATCAATTCAAGAATTTGATTATCAATATTTTTGAGAGATTTGATATCATTTTTGATTAATGAATTTTTTTTGTCAGAATAAAGTATTCTAAGTTGTTTATACAACTCAATTTCTTTATCCATTAATCCTATTAATGAATTAAAGTCCATACCTGCCTCCGTGGCCATATTCAAGCTATATAATACTCCTCATATCCTTATGAGAGATGTTGTGTGCAAAGTTTTCTTTTAATTAAATATCCTTTTTTAATCAAAAAACTACAATGCGGTAAATGTATATACATATTATTTACTATGTACTACAATTTTTCAATTCTTATTTGTATATAATGAAATAATTTGTTACATTGGGATTCAAATAATAATAAAAAATCAAAAAAAAAGGACAAGTTTGTCCTTAATAAATGGTAAGTATTATTTATTGTAGTCTTTTATTTTTCAGAAATTACATATAATTCAATAATGACATTGACATAATAGATGTTGCAGTTTGCATACTAGCTTGATAAGCCGTTTGACTTGTATACCATTGGCTTATTGCTTCTGTAATGTCTAAATCTTGTATTCCTGAAATATATTCTTCTAAATTTAACTTGCTTGTAGAAAGTGCCTCAGTTGACATTTCTAACTTATTTGTAACTGTACCAAATTTTGAATTAACTGTTGTCATTTGGCTTATTGAATCATCAAAACCATCTAGTAATCCACTTATTGAATCATAACAAGCTTTGATTTCTGCACCAATTGCATCTTTTTCTGCTTGGGTTGCATTTTCAGGTAGATTTTCTTGTTCTTCCAGTTTTTTTATTGTATCTGAAAGTGCATTTCGAAAGTCTATTAAATCGCCCGTTATGCCACTATTTGAATTTTCAGTATAAGTAGGATTACCATCAGCATCCAATACCGGAGTTACTCCATCTGCTTGATAAACAGGCTCAACATCACATTCTCCAAATGCTTCCATTCCTGTTACATTTGCAGTTTCAAACACTCCATCAGATATTTCTAATTGTCTTTTCCAATCGCCATCAATAGCAGTACCGTTATATTTTATTCCAATAATTTCATCTGTTGGATTTCCATCAGCATCTATACCATACTGAATACTATATGGCTGCGTTTTTGTATTTGTACCACCATATATGTAGTTCCCGTTATAACTAGTATTTGCCATATCAACTACTGATTTTATGATGTTATCTAATTCTGTAAGAGTTGATATTAAATTATCTTTTGTTGATGTTCCGTTAGCGGCAGATGTTGCTAAATCTTTTGCACGTTGCCCTTTTTCCATTACTAATTCAATAGTTTCAGATGATTGTTTAATTTCATTAGTTAATGAGCCAATATTTGCAGACCATATATCAATTTTCCCTAATTGTCTATTTGAATTTATAATATTTACTGATTGAAGTGTATCATCTAATATTGAATTTATTTTTTTCCCTGTAGATAACTGTTCAGTTAATTTTGAAAAATCTAAATAGTTATTTTGAATATGCCCTACTAATGTTGAATTTATTGCTGATGATGAAACTCTTCCTATCATTTATCTATCCTTTATAATCCTAAGTTTACTAATGTTTCCAATAAAGTATTACAAGTTGTAAATACTCTTGAAGAAGCTGAATATGCTGTTTGAAATTTAACTAAATCAGTTAATTCTTCATTCAAATCAACTCCTGTTTGTTCTTTTGTTTTTGTATCTAATGATGATACTACTGCATTTTGAGCAGTTGCTTCATTTGTTTTAGCAGTAGTTGCAGACGTAATTCTTCCTAAGATTCCACTATAATAATCGCTTAATGAAATATTACCGATTGCATCAAACGCAGCAGATGTATTATCTGTTTTGGTATTAATCATAGCAATAATATTATCGGCATTCCCTACTGCATTCAAATCTACGGAATCAGGATCCAATGGATCATAATCAGGGAAATATGCCGTTGCAATTTTATTATAGCCATCTCCTTCCAATAATAAAGAATTAATTGTAATATTACTTGCTGTTATATTATTTGTTCCGTCGTTTGCAGTAAAGATTGTAAAATCTTCAAGATTAGCATTTGATAATTGAATTGTTCCGCCAACATTATCAATATAAAATGCACCTTCTCTTGTTTGTAACTCATTAAACACATTCGCAATTGTCTGAGCCAATGTATCTAATTCTTCCAATACTGTATTTACATTTACTCCTTCTTGAGTACTTGATGTTTCTAATATTGCTCCGACAATACCGGTATCCATTCTTTTATTTATATTTGGAATTATTGTACCATTACTTTTTTCAAGCATTATAACGGCATTAGATTCATTAGTGTTTACAATTCCATTTATTGTACAATAATCATCATATTGTGTTGCTGTTTGAACATCAAATTTTGCAAGAACATTTGAACCACCAACTAATTTAGTTCCATCAAGACTTAATGTTACTGTTCCGTTATCTTTAATATCTGTCTTAAAATTAGCATACTTAGATAATTCATTTAATATTTGATCTCGTTTATCTAATAAACTATTGTTTTCTAATGTCCCTGTTTGAGATCTTGAAAGCATACTATTTATATTTGCAAGATCCTCTAAACCTTGATTTATTGCCTGTATTGATGTATATATCTCTGAATTCTTTAAAGATTCAAATGATTCACCATCACCAACACTTAATTCTTTTAAATCATTCAAATTATTTGCTGTTTTATTCATTGAATTTGTCAATGTTTGAGCAGCATCTAAAAAATTAATTCTTGCTGTTTTATCATTTGGATATTGATTAAGATTATCTAATGCAGCATAAAAATCTTCTATTGCTGTATCTAACCCTTGACCTTTTAATTCATCAAACATATTTGCTATATTTGTTATTGCTTGTTGCTCTTTATTTAAATATGATTGTTCTGATAATTGATCCCTATAGTATGAACCAATAAAAGTAGTTGTATATCTTTGGATATTTATTACTTCAACACCGGCATTTGTTTTTGCTTGAGATAAAACATTATTACCTATTGGTAAATCTAAAAATAATGCTCCTAAATTTACTTTTTGCTTTGAATAACCTTCGGTATTCATATTTGCAATATTATTAGATACAACACTAATTGCTGTTTGGTTTACACCAAGCGCAGAAGATGACATACCTAATGTTGATAATAAATTACCCATTTATTTTTCCCCGTTATACATCTCTTATGATTGTACTCATTTCTAAATTTTTATCGTCTTCTTTTCCTTTGACGTTATAACTTGTTCCCTTTGGTGCACAAGCTTCTATAATTATGTTTAATTTTTTGTCTGTTATAACCATTCCATGTTTTATCAACTTCATATTTGTTAAGTTCAATAAAGATATTGAACTTGATAAATTATTCAATTTTGCTTGTTGCTCTTTTAACTTAGGAGCATATTTAGGACATCTTGCTTCTGCTACTTCTATTAATGCACTCATGCTTAAGATGTCCTCTCCTACCATCTTTATTGCATCTAGTCTTAGAACATCTATTTTTTTAATTTTTTCATAATTCTCGATTATTTTTGTATCAATTTTAGTTAGTTCTAATATATTATTTTTTATTAGAATTTCTTTTTTTTCAGTATATAAATTTCTCATCTCTGTATATAGATTAATTTCATCATCTAAAATACTTACTAGATTTTTAAAAATTTCTTCTTGCATATTCTCCCGCCCCTTATGCTATGTAATCTGCGATTACACTTCTACCATATGTTAAACCGTATTTAATATCTTCATCCGTTAAATTGATTTCTCCCAATTTTTGGGCAAAGTTTCTTACATCATTAGTATCAATATTTTTAAGCAAATTGTCATTATCTGATAAGTTAATACCATTTGAAGTATCAATATCCATTAAATTTGATTGTTCTTCAATCCTTTTATTTGCTCCAAAGGCATTTAGAGCATTTATCATTTGTAATGAACTATTTCCACTTATTGATGATACCATTTGTTTTCCTTACCTTTAATTAACTCTATTTAACATATTTTTCCATTTGGTTGTAAATTTGTTTTGCAAAACCGAATGAAGTATTAGGATTACTTGCCAAATCATGTCCTATTTGTTGGTACATGTATGGTCTGAAGGAATCAAGATAACCTCCTGATTTTTCTTCAAATAAACTCCCTGTCTTATCTACTGTTTCTTCCATTGAAGATAATATTTTGGTAATAAATATTGACTCAAATTCTTGTGCAGCTTTCATCAATTGTTCTTTATTATCTCCGGCATTTTTAATTTGGTTATATACAGCCTGATCTGCACTTATTGCACTTGAATTCAAAGCGTTTGATGTTATATTACTTACCATTCCTGATGTTATATCCATTTTCCACCTTATATAACTACTAAATCTGCTTGTAAACTACCTGCTTTTTTCAATGCTTGTAATATTGAAATCAAGTCGATTGGTGCAACACCGATTGCATTCAATGCTTTTACCAAATCATTAAGATTACTGTTTGCAGGCATATTTACTAAACTTGCATTTGATTTTTGAACATCAACAGCCGGATTTGCAAATCCAACAGTTGCACCTGCTGAAAAAGCATTTGGTTGTGAAACTTCATTGTTAGGTGTGACTGTAACCGTAATATTACCGTGCGCAACAGCTGCAGGGAGTAATTTAACATCACTTCCAATAACAACTGTTCCTGTTCTTTCATTTACTACAACTCTTGCTGTTTCAACAGTTGGTGTTACCTCAATATTTTCTATTATTGATAAAAATCTAACTCTATCATTTTGGAATTTTGAAGGAACACTTATCATTACTGAACTTCCATCAATAGCCTTAGCCGGAGCTATTGTGTTAGAAATAGTTTGAGCAATTCTTGAAACCATTGTATAATCTGATTTATCCATAGAGATTGTAATAGTTCCTTCATCTCCTATTTGTGTATCAATATCACGTTCCATAATTGCACCACCTGGGATTCTACCGGTTGATGTTATCGCTGTTCTTTTAGATGCAGAACCTGCTATTTTGTTAATCCCACCTACTGATACAGGACCTTGTGCTACTGCAACTGCTTCTCCATTTGGTGCTTTTAATATTGTTTGTACTAATACTCCGCCTTCTAAACTTTTTGCATCGGCAATTGTTGATACAGTACAATCAATCTTATCACCGTTTTTAGAAAATGGAGGAACTGTCGCTGTTACAATAACTGCAGCTGATGAACCTTTTTGGATATAGTTTTCTTGATCAATTACTGTACCTAAGTTTCTTATCAACATTTTATTAGTAATCTGAGTAGAACGTGAGTTATCACCTGTTCCGGGTAGACCAACTACTACACCATAACCGACAATTTGGTTTTCTCGAACACCTTTTACGTGTGTTAAGTTCCCGATTCTAACAGGTGCTGATATTGTTGCAATTGGTGCTATAACCCAGCTTAGTAATATTAATGTTATTGTAACTACTTTTTTAATCATATTATATTTACCTCTATCCCTAGAATAAGTATTTGATAAGTCTGTTGAATATACCTTCGTTTTGACTTCTAGAGATTGTTCCTCTACCTGACATTGCAAATTGAAGATTTGCTACATTGTATGAATAAATTCTACCGTTTTGATCAATCCAACGAGGGTCAACCAATCCTGTTATTATTACATCCATTCTTTCGTTTCCGTTAACAAGTGTTTTTTTTCCTTGAACTGATAAATTACCATTTGGCATTTGTTGAACAACTTGAACAGCTATTGTATCACCATATGAAAAAGTTCTGTTTCCTTGAGCATTTGATTCAACTTCGTTGCTTCCGCCATAACCGTCAGTCCCTTTTAAGAAACCAAGACCAAACCAATCTTTTAAGAATGATGTGAAAGTATCAACTGTTGTACTTGTTTTTGATGTAGTATAGTTCAAGTTATCATTGATTGAAATGTCTTCACTCATAATAATCGAGATTAAATCACCGATTTGTCTTGCTTGAACCCCACTAAATAATGATTTCGGACATCCTCCATAGTTTGCATTCGCGCCTAATACAAATAAAGACTCAGCCTGTGCGCTTGTGTATGATGTCATCATTACCATTAATACTAATGCTATTGAAACTAATACTTTTTTTAACATTTTCCTTACCCAAGTTTATTAAATATTTACTAATACTCTATTTTCACCTATAACTTTTGCGTTATAAACTTTGTTATACATTTTATTCTCTACTGTTACATATTCTCCAATAACGCCATCTTTCTTTGCAATTCCATCAATTGCAATTTGAAATCCGTTATCTGAGTTTAATATAATTCTTACTTCTGAATTCATTGTCACATCAGGTCTTTCTTTTACAAAACGTTTATCTATAAACTCACCTTCCTTGAATTCTTTTTTAGCAATAATTTCTTTACTTAGAGATTCTTTTGTTACTACAAAATCACTTTTATCAGCTATATTAATTTTTTTAAATCTTACTTTCGATAATGTAATTGGTTGTTCTCTTTCTATTGTTTCTATTGCAATTGGAACCTCTTCATAAGCTTTTATTTCTATTGGAATATTGATTGTTCTATTTAGTTTATTATTAACATATATATTAACCCTTTTTACAGCCCTTGATGTTAATTTAAAATCTAAATCATTATTTACAAGTTCATAGCTAATTTTCCCATCAGGAATATTCAAAACTTGAAAAGGCAACATTGAAATCTTAATATCTAATTCAGCTTTTGTCTTTGTAGAATAATCATCATTAATAAGTTTTAGTACATCCTTCTTTAATAAATCAGCACTAATTGTTTGTGCAGATACAGTACCTGCAAATAAAATCATTGTTAAAATTGTGCTAAAAGTCTTTTTCATTTATCTATACCTATCTGGCTAAGTTATTTGTTTCTTGGAGAATGTTATTTGATGTATTAACTATTCTTGAATTTGATTCAAACGCACGTTCTGCTTTAATCAATCCGATTAATTCATCTACAATCTGCACGTTTGAACCTTCAAGCATACCCTGTTGAAGTTTACCTAAACCGTTTTGCCCCGGAGTATCCTGAATAGGAACACCTGATGCCTGTGTTTCAACATAGAGATTGTGACC
>CALVEW010000060.1 GCA_944326645.1 Candidatus Gastranaerophilales bacterium | reverse complement strand
CCATCAACTGATTTTGCATATCTCTTTGAGCAATAGTTTCTGTTGCCTCAAGAAGTCTGTCTGCAAGTGTTGATTTTCCATGGTCTATATGTGCAATTATACAAAAATTTCTTACATTATCTCTATATTTCATAATTTTATTATATATGAAACAAAAAAGTTTTATGCAACATTTAATTTAAATCCAAGCTGTTTAAGAATTTTTCCTACAGTATCAAGTCTAGGAACACGTTCACCTTTAAACATTTCATATAAAGCTGCACGAGTTACTCCTGCTTTTTGTGCAAATTCTGAAATAGATTCCCTCGATTTGATTACCAGTTCTAATGATTGGAAAAATACATCATAATTCCCATCTTCTAAAAATTCCTCTATTGTAGCATTGAGAAATTCTTTTTGATATTCTTCATCTTGAAGTTGCTGTATCAAATAATCTTCATGAGAGATTGTTATTTCTTTTATTTTATCTATATCGATATTACTCATGTTTACCTCTTTCAATTAAGTCATTAATATATGATTTAGCATTAGATATATCTTTTGATTGTGTCGATTTATCCCCTGCGCATAATAACACAATTATGGTATTATTTATTTCTGTAAAATAAACCCTTACTCCATTTCCAAAAGTACATCTTAGCTCTAATAAATTTTCTGTAAGTTTTTTTACATCACCATAATTCCCATTTTGTACTCTTATTAAACGCATTTCAATACGAGTTCTTATTGATTTATCAAATTTTTTTATTGATTCTGAATATGGTGATTTCCCGTTTGATTTTATATATTGTCTTAATTCTTTCATGTTATTATTGTATCGTATTCGATACAATAAGTCAACATAATATCTCTGTGTTATGATTGAATTATGGATTTAACAGAACAGTCGTTGAAATGTCTTGAATATGATAGAGTGATAGAATTACTTGCTAATTGTGCAAAAATTAAGCAGGCTAAAGAATTATGCTTAAATTTAAAACCTTATGACAATAGAAAAAATATAGAAACACAACTCCAATTTACAGATGAAGCAAGGCATATTCTTGATATGGCGATGGAATTACCTATTGAATATGTTATTGATATTAAAAATACAAGGTTGAATGTAGAATATTTTTCAGAAGAAGAATTAATCGACTTTGCTAAATCATTAAGAACTTCAAGAATTGTAAAAAGTTTCTTAAGAGAAAATGCAGAATCAGATTCTTTATTAAATAGTATTGCTCAAAATTTATTTGTTGATAAAGATTTAGAAGATAGAATTTCTGATACCTTCGATGAAAATTATGATGTTAGACCTAATGCAACTCAAACATTAAGTGGTTTGTTTTCATCTTTAAAAGATACTGAAACTCAGTTAAAAGAAACAGTTACTAAATTATTAAACACACCTGATTTTAACAAACATTTGCAGGAAAATATTTATACCATAAGAGATGATCGAGTCGTTTTTCAAGTAAAAGCACCTTCTAAAAATAAGATAAATGGTATTGTACATGATGTTTCGGCAACAAATAAAACTTTTTATATAGAACCTGCTCAAATAGTACCTTATAACAATAAGATAAGAGAAGTTAATGCGGCAATAAGAGCAGAAATTATAAAGATTTTGATAGATTTAACAAATGGTATTAAGAACAATCTTGATGAAATTAGAAAAACTGTTGATATATTAGCAGAAATCGATTTCCATTTTGCGAAAGCAAGATATTCTGTAAAAACATCTGCAATTAAACCTGAACTAACAGAGGATAAAATTATAAAAATAGAAGAAATGCGACACCCTCTTTTAATTGGTCGTGTAGATAAGATTGTTGAAAATGATTTTTCAATAGGGGAAGATTATAAATCAATTCTTATTACAGGTTCAAATACCGGAGGTAAAACAGTTGCATTAAAAACTGTAGGATTGTTTTTGTTAATGACAAAATCAGGAATGTTTTTGCCATGCGGTAGATGTGTTATTTACCCATTTAGAAAAGTATTTGCAGATATTGGAGATGAACAAAATATATTCCAAAATCTTTCTACTTTTTCATCACATATTAAAATAATTATTGATATTATAAATAATTCTGATTATGAAACCGTCGTTTTGATAGATGAATTATGCGCAGGAACGGACCCTCAAGAAGGAGCTATATTAGCCGAAGTTATCTTGAAAAAATTGAAAGATTTAAATTCAATCTGTATAACAACAACCCACTATGGAGAATTAAAATCATTAGAATATACAGATAGATATTTTAAAAACGCAAGTGTTGAATTTGATACAACAACTTTATCTCCAACTTATAAATTAATTATAGGTATACCCGGATTAAGTAATGCAATAGCTGTATCATCAATGCTTGGACTTGATAATGAGTTGGTCGATAAAGCAAAAGATTTGTTGAATAACCATAGAGATATATCAAATACTGTTGTCGAAAAATTACAACATACACATCATAAATTATCTGTTAATTTACAAGAAACAGAAGATACCAGAAATGAAGTTGAAGAACTAAAAAAAGAATACGAAAAGAAATTAACCGAACTAAAAAAAGATAAAAATAAAACAATCAAACAAATAAAATCTCGTTTTGAAGGAGAAATGGATAGGGTTAAATCCGAGATAAAGGATATTTTATATAATCTAAGAAAAGAAAAATCTGAAAAGATTGCAAGACGCTCTTATTCAAGACTTGCCAATTTAGAATCAAAATTCCATAAGGGAGTAAATGAATTAATTGAAGCTGAAAAATATGAGGAAATTGATTGGGAAATTGCTAAACCTCATGATGTGTTTATGGTTAAAGA
The DNA here is from genome assembly GCA_944326645.1 of Candidatus Gastranaerophilales bacterium. Lineage (GTDB taxonomy): Bacteria > Cyanobacteriota > Vampirovibrionia > Gastranaerophilales > Gastranaerophilaceae > UMGS1585. The sequence goes on along the minus strand of CALVEW010000060.1, from coordinate 6,479 downwards.
TTTGAATCAAGAAGTTGAACTTCTTGAAATGCCTGATAAAAATGGTAATGTATTTGTTTTAATGGGGAATATTAAAACAAAAATGAAAAAGAATAAATTAGCAGTATTGAATAAATCCTTGATGAAGAAACCAAATACTCCTAAAAAATTAATTGAACCAATTGAGATTAAGCGCTATTCAATGTCAAATACTTTAGATTTAAGAGGTTTTAGAGTAGAAGAAGCCCTAGATGAATTAGAGGCATATTTAGATAAGGCAAGTTTATATAATCTAACCCCGGTATTTGTAATCCACGGTCACGGAACAGGCGCATTGAAACAATGCGTAAGAGATTTCTTATCAACCTCTCCTTATGTATGCAAATTCCGCCCCGGCGAAAACGCAGAAGGCGGAGATGGTGTTAGTGTTATTGATATTAATTAGCTACAATAATTTACATATGATCTAAATAACTTTTAATTTGTTCATCACTTGCTCAAGGATGATCATTGTAGTATTTAGTTATAATATCTTTTTTATTGGCATATTGAGAATTATCTTTTATAAATTCATTAGCTTTAGTTTGAGCATTGTTGTTATCAATCCAATTATTTAGATCAGATTTACTTCCTCCGGCGGTTTCCATTTGATTAATTATTTCATCTTTTGCTCTATGCGCGCCAATCATTTCTTTATAATCTTCTCGTGCATTTTTGCTAAAGATACCTTTAAAGCCCGTCCAAGCCCTTGATAACCAATTTCCATCTGCTTTATCAGCATTTTGGTATTTTTCTCCAAGATCGGATGCAGTTTTTTTAATTTTGCTTTTAGGCGCTTCTTTAGCCAAAGTTTCTTCAGTAATTAACTGATCTAAAATCGCTTGATAACCAACAAGTTCATCTTGTTTTGCCAATAAAGCAGTATTTAATCCTTCTAATAATTTTTTATTTGCTTCCATTGTAGATTTCATTTGTTTAAGTTCATTCTTTTTATTATTGAGTGATTCTAATTGAGCATCAATATTAGTAAACTTATCATTTCTTGCTTGTTGATTAGTATTATCGTCTTTAATACCTTTTATATTATCAAGTTCCTGTTTAGCTTGATTTTTTAGAGCTTCTTGTTTTCTTAATTCTTCTTCTGCGGCTTTTTGTTTTAATTCAGCATCAGATTCTTGCTTCTTTAATGTTTTTAGAGATGTTTGAACATCGGGATCTTCAGAATTTTGATCCAATGACTCTATTTGGGTTTTAATAGTTTCTAAATTTTTATCTGCTATTTCCTTCTGTTTAAAAGCATTATCATAACTTAAAGAAGCATTATCAAAATTCTTTTTTGCAGCTGAATATTGTTTAATAATTTCAGCTGAAAAATTTTCACCATCTATTGTTATACCATTTTTATTTAATTCAGCTTCTGCATCTTTAATTTCTTTTTCTTTAGCATCTATCTGTGATTGGTCCGTACACTTTGATTGTGCATTTTCAATTCTCGCATTTAAACTTCCAATTTCAATATTTAAACTTCTAACCTTTGCTTCGTAAGTTTGTCTTTCAGTAAGTTGTGAAGAAGTAGCATTAGTTCCTTCATTACTAGTGCTGCTCGTTTGTTTAGCAGCCATAGCAGTACCTAATACACCAAGTCCGATTCCTGCAATGCCACCAAGAATTGAACCAATAGTTTCGCCCTTACTTGGTTGTGATGATGTTATTCCTCCAAGATTAATTACCGAACTTGTAAGGTTGTTTAACTTATATTGTACTCCAAGATTATTAGGGGTAACGCCCATATTTAGCTCTCCAATTTTGGTGTAAATCATTGTAATCAATAGTAATGTAAAGCTCGACTCAGCTCTTACATCTTTATGCTCTATCTCTTACAAACTTATAAAGTATTTCAAAAATTCTTAATTTCAGAGTTTATGTTTTTTGTTACAAAACTTCATATTCTTAAAATTTTGTAATTATAACTCGTCAAATAAGGGTTTTTGTTCTATAATTGTTTGCGTGGAATGTAATGAAAGGAATTTTATAAATGGTACTTGAAATGACTTACCCTGAACTTGCTAGAGCAGTAAATCCAACTCACGATATTAAGCTTTTTGCAGGTCGTTCTAATGCTAAACTTGCTCAAGAAATTGCAGATTATCTTGGAACAACGGTTGGACCTATGGTTATTAAAAATTTTGCAGATGGCGAAATTTATGTCCAAGTAAAAGAAAGTGTTAGAGGTGATGATGTATTTATCGTTCAACCTTTATGTAATCCAGTAAATGAAAATTTAGTTGAACTTTTAATTATAATAGATGCGTTTAAACGTGCAAGTGCCAAAACTATTACTGCAGTTATTCCATATTATGGATATGCAAGACAAGATAGAAAGACATCTGGTCGTGAAGCAATTACAGCAAAACTTGTTGCAGACTTGTTAACAACTGCAGGTGCAGATAGAGTTCTTGCAATGGATTTACACACAGGTCAAATACAAGGATTCTTTAATATTTTAGTTGACCATATCTTCGCAACACCAATCCTAGTTGATTATGTTAAAGGATTGAACATTCCACAAGAAGATATGGTTGTTGTATCACCTGACACAGGTGGAGTTCAACGTTCCAGACATTTTGCTAAGCAATTAGAATGTCCTTTAGCTATTATTGATAAAAGACGTGATAAACATAACGAAGCTATTGCAGCACACGTTATTGGTGATGTTGAAGGTAAAATTTGCGTTATGTTTGATGATATGATAGATACTGCAGGAACAATAACTGAAGCTGCTAAACTATTAAAATCTAAAGGTGCTAAAAAAGTTTATATCGGAGCAGCTCACGCAGTATTCTCAGGTCCTGCGTTAGAAAGATTAGAAAATGCTCCTATAGAAGAATGTATTGTTACTAATACTATTCCATGGGATCCTGAAAAATTACCTTCTAAAGTTAAACAATTATCAGTTGCTCCTTTATTAGGTCAAGCAATATCTCGTATTCACGATGATGAATCAATTAGTTCATTATTTGGTTTTGAAAAAGAAATGAAAGTTTAAGGTATAAATTTTAAATATATCTCTTTAAAAGTCCTGATTTCATATCAGGACTTTTAATTATCTGTAACAATTTGACATGACTTTTAATTTAGTGTGTAATTAATACATAGTTGATAGTTTGGGAGTTTTATAAAATTCTCGATAGGGATTAATATGTACATAAAACAACTTGAGATAGACAATTTTAAGTCGTTTGCAAATAAAGTTGATATCCCATTATTAAAAGGATTTACAACAATATCAGGACCAAACGGCTCAGGAAAGAGTAATATTATTGACAGTATCTTGTTTGCGCTTGGTCTGTCAACTTCCCGTGCGTTGCGTGCAGAAAAATTGTTCCATCTCATTTCTACTTACACTAAACGAAATGAAGCTTTTGTTAAGGTAACTTTTTCTGAAACAAATGATGGAAAAGATTTTACTGTTGCTCGTAAGATTAAAAAATCTTCTCAAGGATATAACAGTATTTATTATATGGATGATAAAGTTGTAACTTTAGCTGATATCCATGCAAAATTAGAAAATCATAATATTACACCTAATAGTTATAATGTTATGATGCAAAATGACGTTCTATCTATTACAAATTGTACCCCTATGGATAGAAGAAAAATTATAGATGAAATAGCAGGAGTTGCTGATTTTGATAGAAGAATTGAGCAAGCAACAGGAGAATTGGATACTGTAAATAACAGAGTTCAGCATTCTTCTTTGATTTTAGGTGAAGTTGAACATCGTTTAGAACAGTTAAAAGAAGAAAGAGAAGTTGCTTTAAAGTATAAAAAATTAAAAGATGAAAAAACAGAATTAGAAAGTCAAGTTACAACTGTAAAATTCTTTGATATAAGGGGTAACTTAGAAAAAGCTCACGAAAATATTTTAACATTTACTAAAAAGAAAAAAGAAGAAGAAATAAATGCAAAAGATATTGATGAGCAACTTAATCTTATTAATCAAAAATACGAAGAAATTTGCGCCGTTGTAAAAGAAAAAGGTGAGGCGCATCAATTAGAAGTTCAAAAACAAGCAGAAGAATGTAAGGGAGAAATTTCAAGAAAAGAATCTGCAATCACATATAATGATAAACAAATCCAAGATAGATTAAAGTCTATTGAAGGTTTTAAGAATGGTATTGAGCTTCAAAAAAATAAGATTAAAGATGAAGAAATAACTATTCAAAATAGAGAAGAAACAATAAAAAAATTAGAAGCTGATATAGAGGAACAAAAAGCTCAACTTCGTAAAATAAACGAAGATATGACCGGTTTAAGCGAGAATGCAGAGCAACAATTGGCAAAAAGAAATGAGCTTAGAAAAACATTAGAAGATTTAAAAGATAAAGAAACTTCTTTAATTCAAAAACAAGCTCCAATGGAAGCAGATTTAAATAATTTAAAAAGAAGTTTAGAAGAAGCTAAAAATCAATTAGAAAGATTGAATGCAATAAAGTCAAACTATACAGCAAACAAAGAATCAATAGAACTTCAAGTTGAAACATTAACACAAGAATTAGCTGATTGTAAAATGATTCAACAAAGTGCAATGCACGACTTGGATATTGTTAAAAATGAACTTGAAGATATTGAATATGATATTCAAGCTGCAAGCAAAAAAATCTATATGATGGAAGCTAATAAACAAGCTTCAGAAGAAGCTAACTTAGGTCATACAGTACAAACTGTTATGGATGCTAATTTAGAAGGAGTTCATGCTCCATTAGTAAAATTAGGAAATGTTGATAAGGAATATTCATTAGCACTAGAAATTGCAGTTGGTGGTAGGATGTCACATATTGTTGTTGACGATGAAGATGTAGCAGCTCGTGCAATTGAAATTTTGAAATCTTCTAATGCCGGACGAGCAACATTTATTCCTTTAAATAGAGTTATAAAAGCCCCATCAAGACTTAATTTACCTAAGGAAAAGGGTGTTATAGATTTTGCAATAAACTTGATAGATTTTGATGATGAGTATTTAAATGCTTTTTATTATGCAGTCGGTGAAACACTTGTTGTTGAAGATAGACATGTTGCTAAAAAGCTTATTGGAAAATACAGAATGGTTACACTTGATGGATCATTATTCGAAAAATCAGGTTCAATTTCTGGTGGGTCACAAAAACGTACAGGTCTAAAATTTACTGTAAATGACGATGATGAACTTGAAAAATACAAATCAAAATTAAATGAACTTGAGAAAAAACGTCAAGAGTTAGTAAGCAAGAAAAAAGATTTAGAAGCTAAGCTAGAAAAAGTAAGAACGGATTATTCAAATGCTATGAATGAATGTTCAAAAGCTAAAGTTGAATTAGCTTCATTAAATACAAATTATGAGTCTTCTCAAACACAACAAGAAGAAAAAGAAAAGTTAATTAAAGATACAGAACCTGCTATTGCTCGATTAACCGCAGAACTTGATAAAATGGAAGTAGAGCATGTTAAGTTCTTAGAAAAAGAAGCAGAGTACCAAACTCAAATTGATGAAATTGAAAAATTAATGAATGAAGGCGATTTGAAAAAGCTTAAGGAGCAAACCGAAGGTGTAGAAAATGAAATCAAACGTCTTGAAACAATGAAATTAAATGCTAATAACGATATTAATGTTGCAAAACAAAGAATCGCATTTAATGAAACAACAATTGCGACTCAAAAAGAAAATATAGAACGTGCAATTAAAAATAATGAAGAAAGCGAAAAAGATAAAGTTCAATTACAAGAAGATATTAAAATATTAAAAGTTAAATTAGAAGAATATGAAGTTCAAATAAATGAAATAAAAGAAAAGCTAGGAGCATTATTAAAAGAACGTGATGAAATTAATAATCAGTTAGTAAACTTAAAAACAAAGAAGAATTTAAAAATGTCTGAAATTGAAAATATTTCAGAACAAATTGAATCATTCAAAGCAAGACGCAGAGAACTAGAACCACAATTGGAAGATGTAAGAAAAGAGTTAGAAGAAGCAGGAATCGAAGTTAATCATCTTACTCCTCCTGAAATGAGTGAAGAAGAAATCAATGCAAAAATTCAACGTTTATCAAAACGTATGGACGATTTAGGAAATGTTAATATGAGAGCATTAGAAGAATATGAAGAAGTTCTTGCGCGTGAAACGGTTCTAAAAGAACAAATTGAAACATTAACTAAAGAAAGATTGCAGTTGTTGGAAAAAATGGGTGGATATGAACAAGACAAAAAAGAAGCGTTCATGAAAACTTATAATAATATTAATGACAATTTTAAAGATATATTCCACAAACTATCTGATGGAGAAGGTACATTAATTTTACAAGAGCCTGAATCACCATTTACAGGAGGTTTAACAATTGAGGCTCAACCAAGAGATAAGAAAAAACAAAGATTAGAAGGTATGTCAGGTGGAGAAAAATCATTAACAGCATTAGCATTTGTATTTGCTATTCAACGATACATGCCTGCTCCATTCTATGCATTTG
>CALVEW010000059.1 GCA_944326645.1 Candidatus Gastranaerophilales bacterium | reverse complement strand
AAAAATTAGCACATATTGTTCAATCTCAATCAAAAGATACGCAATTTATAGTAGTTAGTCACAGAAAACCTATGATAGAATCAGCTAATAGGACAATAGGTGTTACACAAAAAGAAAAAGGTATCTCAAAGGTTACAGGTGTAAAACTACGAGATGAATAAAAGGGAAATAGGGGTTAATGACAGAGGCATTTGATTTAGAATTTAATAATATAAATCCAGAAAACAAAGAAGTTGACGGGATTGAAATTCTTGTGCAAATGGCAAAACAAGGAAAGATTGATCCTTGGAATATTGATATTATTGATGTTACAGATAAATATCTTACTCATTTATTCCAAAGTAAAGCTCAGAATCTTAGATTAACAGGTAGAACCCTTTTATTTGCATCTATTCTTTTGAAGTTGAAATCAAATATTTTAGAAGGTGTTGAGTTATCAGATTTTGAACCGCAAGTTGAAGAACCTGATTTAGAATTTGATGATGATACATTAGATTACGAAAGTGAATATATTCCAACTAATAATGTTGTATCTATAGATGAAGTTTTACAAAGAAGAACAAGTGTAAGATTAAATCGTAATAGGGTTGTAACATTAAGAGATTTGATTCGTCAATTAGAATTTTATGAAATGCTTGATAAAAAGCAATCATTAAAAAATGCCCATGAAAGAGCAAAACGTAGAGTTAAGAATTATTCTAATTTATCACCTGAAGATATTATAAATTTAGCACACGATGAATATATTGAAAAAGGTGTTCAAAGGTTACGTGCAAATCTTGAAGAAATTTTAAATCGTCAGGATAAAATAGAATTAAATGAATTAACATTATTAGGTATGGATAAAATTTCTGCATATATATCTTTATTATTTTTGACGGCAGAAAGTAATTATGATTTAGTACAAGATGAATTTTATTCAGATTTATACGTAATAAAACGCGATGAAGTATCAGATGCAGATAAAATAATTGCAGCAAATGTATTACAAGATTCAGTAGATACTGTCGTGAATATGGTTGATAATTTAGCAGAGGAACAAAATGGAACAGTTGAAATCAAGGATTGAGGCAGTTTTATTTACTACTGCTAAAGTTCTACATATAAAAGATATTGCAGAAATATTAGAAGAAGATCCTGAAAAAGTTGAAGAAGCTTTATTAGAACTGATTATGGATTATGCATCACGTGATGGTGCATTAGAAATTGATGATGAAGATGGATACATTCTTCAAGTAAAAGAAGAACATATGGATATAGTAGAAAAGCTTTGTCCTGTTGAGCTAAAACCCCCGGTTCTAAAAACATTAACAGTTATAGCATTAAAAGAACCAATTAGACAATCTTACTTAAAAGAATTACGTTCAAACGCATACGAACATGTTCAAGAATTATTAGATAAAGGACTTATTTCTAGAACAAAAGACAAAAATGGTCGTTCATTTAATATTAGAACAACTCCTAAATTTGCAGAATATTTTAAACTAAAAGGTGATTTAAGAAGTCTGATGAAATCAGATATAAATAAACTTTTAGCAACATCAACCACAGGGGACTAATTTCACATAACTTAATATTCTTTATTAAAAACGCAATAATCTAAAAAAAAATGTTTTTATATTATTGAGTTAAGTTTATTAAGGGAATATTATGTCTGGGAATTTAATTGATAATACAGTTAAGCAATATCAACAGCAAGTACCACAACAGCCAATTGGCCAACAACCATATGTGGGCTATCCAATAAATTCTACAGGCAAGCAGACAGTTGATAAAACCCCAAAATCAGATTCTTTTGAGAATGCAGAAAAGAAAGATGATAGAAAAGTATTATTAATTTTAGGCTCTTGGTTTGGTTTGAATAAACTAATGGATTTATTCAATAAAAATTGTTCAAATGAAAATTATGAAAAAACTATTATGGGCCGATTAGGTAGTTTTGGGGATAAAGTTTCTGATAAGTATAAAGATAATAAAATATTAACTAGTGTTAAAGCAGGATACACAACATTCAAAAATTCAATAAAAAATTATATAAACAAAAAGCCATTATTAAGTGCAATGTTTAACACTCCAACAAAACCAGAAAATAGTATGGTTAAAGGCTTTATGGAAACTCAGCAACATGCTGATTTGAGTGAAGCTGCTAGAACCATTGAAGGCTATTTAGGCGAAATGCCAAAAACATTGAAAGAAGCAGGCGCAACAAAAGCAGAAATACAGGCTTTACAAGCAAAATATGGTAAAGGAACATTTGGTGGAGTTAAGAATTTAAGAAAAGCATTACAAGAATTACAATTCAATAGAATAGGAGCTCCTGCTAATTTTATTGATACATTAGAGCCTGATAAAATAGCCGAAACATTAAAAGAAATGAAGATTAAGCACTTAGGCTTAGATCCAAGTAATTATGAAGCAGTATTAAAAAATCCAACAAAATATGAAAAACTAATAACAGAAGCATGTAAACGCGGAGGAAAAAATGCAAAAGCATTCTTCGGTAGAAATTCTTGGTTACCATTTGTTGGTTTATTTACAAAACGTTCAACTAATTTATCAATGAGTTATAACAAATTAGTATCAAGTACAAAACATGTATCTAAATTAGGTAAGGGATTAGCTAAATTTCCAAAAGTTTTAATGCGTGGTTTAACTTTTGGTGGAGGTAAAATTAATTCATTATTTGTGGCATTTGGCTTGGGTACAGCTTTATATAATGCATTAAAAGCTCCAAAAGACCAAAAAGTTGGTACAGCTGTTGCAGGAGGGGTTGATGCAGTATCTTGGATTGTATCAATGCCTTTAGCTATAAAATTAATGCATGGAATTAATGGTATGCAATATACCGGCATGAGCAAAATGCAAGTAGGTAGATATAGAGTTGCATATAGAAACTTCGAAAAAATGGCAAAAGCAGGAGCATTTGCAGATAAAGCAGCTTATGATGCTGCTTGGCAAGGTGTTCAAAACTTGAAAAAAGTTGCAGCTCCTCAATCTAAGTTTGTTAAAGCGATGAAAAAAGTAGGCTCTTTCTTAAGTATAGCATTAGAAACAAAACCTGCTTATAAAGAAGCAACAGCAGGGCTTAAAGGCTCAGCAAAAATGGCTGCTGTTACTCGCAATTTAAAAAGAATGTTACCATCACTAGGTAAGAATGCTATTGGTTATCCATTAAGATTTGCTATTTATGCATTCGCAATATCTCCATTGGTTGAAAAAGTTATTTCAAGTTGTACAAATGCAATCTTTGGAAAGCCATACGAGCCAGAAGAAGAAACAGAAGGTAAAGATAAGATAGCTCAAAATCCGAATCAAAATATTCAACCAATGCAACCACAGCAAACACAATCTTCTAATTATCAACAGTTAGAACAAAAACCTGTTGTTAAAACTGTTAATATAAATGATTTACCGGATGATAATCTTATAAAAAGAGAAGTATCAGGAGATCATATAATGAATCAACCTGAAGAAAGGTATATTCCTTCTGAAAAATGTGAAATAGAAGGTATTGTAAGTCCTTATGATAACGAAGAAAGATCATATATTCCATCAGATGCGGCTCCAACAATAAAATCAAATCAAGAGGCAGATCGCTCCAAAGTAGATGCAGCAATTGCAAAAGCTAGTAAAGCAGAAGAAAATGCAATGAATGTATTAAATGGGATTTATTAATATTTCTTAACATAAAACGCAATTAATACTCATAAAAATACTTTATTATTGTACGGGGAATTATTATGAGTATTTTAAAAATTGAAAATTTATCAGGAATAAATAAAACAATTGCTATTATGTGTGATGCAAAAGAAAACGGAGGAAACGCAAATAAAGCAATAAATGCAGGCCGTGAAAAAGGATTATATGAATCAGCAGTTGAATCAATTTTAGGAAATACATTTATATTCAAAGGCAGGACTTACAATGGAGATGGTTCTGTATTTGAAAAAGAAACAGCAGAACAAAATAATAATCAAAATACTTTTAATTTCACAGAAACAGCATCTTCTCAAGTAGTTTCAGGTTTTAACAAAGGTAATTATACATCTGTAGGAACTGCAAATGGGTTTTCAAATGCATACGATGATAAAATTTTACAATATGCAAATAAATATGGTATTAATCCTAATTATGTAAAAGCAACAATTGCTGTTGAATCAGGTTTTAATGCAAATGCAGTATCATCAACAAATGATTATGGTTTAATGCAATTGAATGCAAGATATAATGGTAAAGTTTTAAATGTTGATGAAAATTTGGATAAAGGTTGTAAATACTTAGCACAATGTTTAAAAGAATTTAATGGTGATATGAATAAGGCATCTATGGGCTATAATATGGGTATTTATGGTGCTAAAAAATCCGGTGCGGATTCAACTTCTTATTCAAGAAAAGTTGTTGCAAATTATAATTCTTTGAAAAATAATCAAAAATTCAGTATTACTGCATAGTTTGTCTATGATATAATAACTTCATAAAGAAGGGGTTATAATTATGGATAAATTTTATACTACAACTGCTATTGATTATGTAAATGGTGCTCCTCATATAGGACACGCTTATGAAAAGATTTTAACAGATGTTATTTTTAGACATTATACGCAACGTTGTGATAATGCTTTTTTCTTAACCGGAACAGATGAACATGGAATAAAAATTCAAAAAACAGCTGCAGAGAGAGGTATTACACCAAAACAACTTTGTGATGAAAATTCTCAACAGTTTAAAGATGCATGGAAAGCTTTAGATGTTAATTATAACCATTTTGTAAGAACTACTGATGATTATCACGAAAAAGTTGTCCAAAAAATATTTAAAAAACTTGTAGACAAAGGTGATATTTATAAACATTCGTATACAGGTTTGTATTGTAGTGGTTGTGAAGCTTTCTTAAATGAAAAAGATTTAACAGAAGATGGTCTATGTCCGGATCACTTGAAAAAACCTGAAGTAGTTTCAGAAGAAAATTATTTCTTTAAATTATCAAAATATAAAGATGCAATAATTAATCACATAAAACAAAATCCTGACTTTATAGTTCCTTCATTCAGAGCGAATGAAGTATTAAATCAGTTAGAAAATATAGAGGATATATCTGTTTCAAGAGCAAAATCAAATGTATCTTGGGGGATAGATGTTTTAGATGATTCAGAACAAGTTATATATGTTTGGATTGATGCTCTTTCAAACTATATTACAGCAATAGGTTATGATCCTGATGGCTCAAGCGAACAATTCAACAAATTATGGCCTGCTGATGTTCAAGTTATTGGTAAAGATATTCTTAAATTCCACAGTATTTATTGGTTAGCAATATTAATGGCTCTTGATTTACCTTTACCTAAACATATCTTAGCTCATGGCTGGATTACTATAGATGAAACTAAGATGTCAAAATCTTTAGGGAATGTAATTTCTCCAACAACAGTAATAGAAAATTTTGAATTGCCAATACCTGATGCATTTAGATATTATATGGCATCAGCTGCACCTTGCGGAAAAGATGGAAATTATTCTGATGAAGACTTTAAAGAAAAAGTAAATGCTCATTTAGCAAATTCAATGGGTAATTTACTAAATAGAACTTTATCAATGTTGGTAAAATATTTTGAAGGAGATATTAAGCCAGAATTTAAAGTAGAATCTGAATTGTCAAAACAAGCAGAACAAACAGTAAAAGACGTTATGCATCATTTTGATTATTATGAAATTCAAGAAGCTGCTCAAAAAATCATGCAGCTTGTTGATTCCGCTAATAAATATATTACGGATTCTGAACCTTGGGCATTAGCTAAAAATGGTGAAATGGATAAATGTGGTCAAGTTCTTACAACAGTTTTAGATGTTATGTGCATTGTATCAAGCTTAATTTATCCTTATTGTCCAAATATTGCTAAAGATATGGCAAGTCAATTATCGTATAATATTGGAACAAAACTTCAAGATTTAAGGGCTGATAATATTAAAGTTGGTCACTTAATTGATAAGGCTAATATTCATCCGGTATTCTTAAGATTGGATAGTGAACTTGCTGATAAGTCTCAAAAGAAGTAGAATTAATAAAAGCTGTCATTTATAATGACAGCTTTTAAATTAAGTGTATAAAAGTCTCTATTTCGTTTTGTATCAATTTCTTTTAAAAATGTTATAAAATATCAAAAATGTGGAAAGTAAGTAATGTAAGGATTGAAAACGAGGTGTACTCAATGTTAGATTTATTACTTTTCGCATTCGTATTCTACATTTCAATAATTATGCTACCAAGCATAATAGAAGGACACAAAACCTTACGAAATATGTAGTGTTTATTTGTGGATAAAATTCAAGATTTTTAAGTTGTTACGTGGCTTGTCGCCATTCTTATCAGGCAGTTCATAACACTTAACGCATCTTGCTTCATAGGTTTCGTCGCCACCTATCATAATAAGTGGTGAACTTTTATCAGCAGGTTCTCCGTTTATTAAGCGCTGAGTTCTTGTTGCATGTTCGCATCCGCATTTCATACATACTGCTTGTAGTTTATCAATTTTTGTTGCTATACACATTAATTGAGGCATTGAACCGAATGGCTCAGATTTGAAATCAAGTTCTAAACCTGTACCAATAACTTTTTTACCTTCTTTCATTAAAGTTGATATAACCTTAACAATATTTGAATCAAAAAATTGAAGTTCATCTATTGCTATAACTTCATCTTCAGGTTTAACATTAGACATAATTTGAATAGAATGTTCTATTTTTATTGCATCTGCCCATAATCCATTTCTGGATTCAATATAATCACCATTAGCTCTTGTATCAATTTTAGGAGAAAATACTTTTATTTTTTTCTTAGCAATAACACACCTGCGAATTCTTCTTAATAACTCCTCAGTTTTTCCACAACTCATAGGACCTGTTATTAGCTCAAAACTATATCCACTCATTTTATTATTAATCTCCCCAAAATTATTTAACTTATCATTATAATATTAAATAATCTTATTTATGAGGTCAAATTTGTAATATTTTTAAACACATATTTTTTGATATGAACATTTTGTACATTTTTCATTTTTTATAATTTGTGGTTGATAAAGTTTTTGTATATTATCATAAACTTCAGTTATTTTTTGTATATATTCATTTTTTAATTTTTCAGAAAATTTTATATTTTTTGTCTCGCCTGTTTTTACGCTTAAATAAACAAAATTTAAACTATTGTAATCTTTAATAAGTGCATCACAACATAATAAATATATAATTGTTTGGAAATTATATTCTGAATTAGAAGGAATTTCACCTGTTTTGTAGTCTAAAATATAATATTCATTATTTTCATCTTTAACCAAAGCATCAATTCTTCCACCTATCCATATGTTATTAATCTTACAGGAAATATTTGATTCTACTTGTTCTGTTTTATATTTAAAATATTTCATATTTAATAATGTGTTCCACATTTCTTGTTCTTTTTCAGATAGTGTAAATAATGAAATATCTTGTCTTTTTAAATAATATGCAGCTAAAGCATGAATATTTTTCCCTAAAACAAATGTATTATCCAGCTGTGGAATATTAATATTTTTTATATATTTAAAATAATATTTGGCCGGACATTCTGTATATGTATTAAACATTTGTGGAGAATATATAGTCATTATGCTTTTACTTTAATACATCTATAATCGTTGTTATCATTTAATATTGATTTGATTTCATCAAAAGTTATTAACCCTTCTGTTGCACCAAATTTTGAAACAACAGAGCTTGATTCTACAGATGCATACATAAGAGAAGTGCTAATATCAAAATTAGTTTCTCTTAACGAAGCAAAAAATGTTGATGCAAAAGCATCTCCTGCCCCTAATGTAGAAATTACAGGAGATTGAAAAACAGGGCAGTAGTAAAAATCTTTTCCATCATATGCATATGCTCCATTTCCACCATCTGTAATTACAACAACTTGATAATCTTTTATTTTAAGCTTTAGAAGCATTTGTTTTATATCAGGATGAATTATAGCATCTGAATAGTGTTCAGTTTTGGTATCCGGTCTAACTTTTATACCACTACACATAGATGCTTCTTCTTTATTCATAACAACAACATCTGCAGTTGTTAGAATTTTTTTCATATATTCAAAACCTTGTTTTATGCTTGTTGTTCCTGCATTAAAACAAACTTTTATATCATTTTCTTTTGCAAAATTAACAAGGGGTTCTAATACTTTATTAGACTCGCCATTTAATGGTGCAATATATAGCCAATCAGCATCTTTCAATTTATCAAAGTTAATATCTTCTAATTTAATTAATGCATTTGCACCTCTGTTTGCTAAAACAGTTCTATCGCCTTGAAAACTTACAAGAATGATAGAAAATCCTGTACTAATTGATTTGTCTTGTATAATACAATCTGTTTTAACAGTACTATTTTTAAAGTTTTCTAAAATTCCTTGAGAGTAAATATCATCCCCTATTTTGATAATTGCAGTAGTATCAAAACCTAAATTTGCGAAATTCATTGCAGTATTAACACCACCGCCACCAACTTTTGATGAAAAATTTGACATATCAAGCTTTGCACCATAAGGATAGCTCATATAATTTGAACTGCTATCTTTCGAATAAACAGATAAAATATTTGCAGAATCGCACTCAACAAATACATCCATAGTTGCACTACCTATTGTAAAAACTTTTTTCTTCATATGTCTCTCCCAATAAATACGCCCTCTAAATTAATAGGGCGTTTATGAATTTATATTTCGTGTTTATTATAACTCTAAGCTTCTGTAGTTGCAAATGTTGCTGCTTCAGGATAAGAAAGACCTGCACGACAAGCAGCATTAAACATTTTATCAGAAACCTCTGCTAATTGAGGATTTTTTAATAAACGTTGCATGTCTGCTTCATGGTTATCAACTTTAACCATTGATTTCCCTAATGCTTCTGAAACAGGAGCTGAAGCATCTGTTTGTTGCTTTTCAACATTGATATTTTTTGCATTAATATTTACATTATTTAAAGATGTAGGTTGTGGCATCTTTATTTCTTTATTGGGATTAAATCCATTGTTATTAATTTCACTCATGTTGAACCTATCTTTCGTTATTTATACTTTCTTTTACTAGTTATTAATTTTCTGTCCTTTTATATAAAGCAGTAAATTAAAATTTTTTGCTAGTTTGTATACAATTTGTTACAAAACAAAAACTGCTAATAAATATTATTAGTTATAAATAATGATTTTGTCAATTAGTTAACTATTTGTATTTATGATATTATAGTCATACAAAGTAAGGAGCTTATAATAT
>CALVEW010000058.1 GCA_944326645.1 Candidatus Gastranaerophilales bacterium | reverse complement strand
CCCTGTATTCATATTTATACTCCTATAAGTTCAGGACTTCTTTTGCACAGTCCACAGCAATAGTTGTTACAAAATCCATATCTTCTTCATTAATTATGAGAGGAGGATTGAAATAAATAACGTCACCAAGAGGCCTTAAAAGAACTCCTTTATCTAGCGCTTTTTTATATATTTTATAACCAAGTCTTAATTTATTGTCAAATGGTTCTTTTGTTTTTGTGTCTTTTACAAGCTCTATTGCATTAATTAAACCTATATCTCTAATATCTCCAACATAAGGTAATTTTGAGAATTTTTCTTTAATCATATTATTAAATATTGGAGCTTTTTTATTTGCATTTTCAATTATTTTTTCGTCATCCAAAATATTTAAGACTTCAATTGCTGCAGAACAACCAAGAGGATTTCCTGCATAAGTATGAGAATGCATAAATGCTTTACCTTCTAAGTAATCAGAATAAAAAGCATCATATATTTCTTGAGTTGTTATAGCTATAGACATTGGCATATAACCACCGGTTAATCCTTTTGATACACACATAATATCAGGCGAAACCTCAGCCCAATCAAATGCAAACATTTTACCTGTTCGACCATAACCTGTAGCTATTTCATCAGCAATTAAATGAATATTATACTCATCACACAATGCTCTTAATTTCTTTAAATAAACAGGAGAATACATTTTCATGCCTGCAGAGCCTTGCAATAAAGGTTCAACTATCATTGCAGCAGTTTCATTACCAAATTCTTTAAAAGCTTTTTCTGTCCTTTCAAAACATTCCGCATTACAAGTTTTATAATGTTTGCAATAAGGACATCTATAACAATCGGGTTTATCGATTCTTATAATATCCAACAATAATGGCTTATACAATTTTGTATATAAATCACAATCCCCAACAGCTAAAGCAGCAAGAGTTTCCCCATGATATGCTTCAGTCATTGCCATAAAACGGATTTTTTGAGGATTACCTGTTTGCTTATGATACTGAAAACTCATCTTTAATGCCATTTCAATCGATGATGAGCCATTATCAGCAAAATTAAATTTACATAGACCTTTAGGTATTTTATCCATTAATTTTTGACATAAAGTAATTGCAGTCTTATGAGAAAAATTAGCAAAAATTACGTGTTCTAATGAATCTAACTGTTTTTTTATTGCATTACTTATTCTAGAATTACAATGCCCTAATAAATTACACCACCAAGAACTTACAACATCTTTATAACATTTTCCATCTATGTCATATAAATTTATCCCTTTAGCATGATCAATGATAATTGGAGGAAATCCTTCATAATCCTTCATTTGAGAACAAGGATGCCATATATATTTTAAATCTTCTTCTTGCCACTTATTCATAATTACACTTCCTTAAATATTGTATTATTAATATCTATATCAATATCATTCTTTTTAACTTTTGCTAATATTTTTAATCCTGTTAAATCTTCAATAACTTTAGCATTATCTTCATACATAAAATTATCTTTGTAATTATTAAGGATTATTCCAACAATAGGAATATTTCTTTTTTGAGCATATTCAACAGTTAAAAGAACTGAATTTATAGTTCCTAGACCTCCATCTGCAACTATAATAATTGACGTATTCATATCTTTGATTAGATTATTCATTAAATAATTATTTTTTAAATTTATTGGACAAGTTATTCCACCCGCACCCTCTATTAGAAGATAATCAAATTCTCTTTTTTTATTATCAAAATCTTCTAATATTTTATTTTTTGATATTTCTATGTTTTGTCTTTCAGCTGCTAAATGTGGAGATACTGCTTCCTCAAAACAATATGAAAGACAATCCATAGGTTTACAATTCAAACCTGATGTATCAATTACTTGTTTACAATCACCAGGAATAAGTTCGCCATTTTTTCTTACCGCTCCACTCAAAACAGGTTTATAATATCCACAATTAAAACCCAACTCTTTCATTTTTTTGACAATCAGAGCTGAAACGTAAGTTTTTCCTATGTCAGTTCCGGTTGCTGTAATAAATAAACATTTTGTCATTTTAAGCCTCCGTTACTTTCATTATAGTCTAATCAAATTTAAAATTATAAAAATCTTTTTCTAAAAATACTAAAAATGGTATTAATTCTAACCTTCCAATTAGCATATTAAATACTAATATAAATTTTGATAAAGAATGCATTGATGCAAAACTACTCATAGGCCCTACAATATGTCCAAACCCCGGACCAATATTTCCTATTGATGTTACTGAACTTGAAATACCAATAACTATATTTTGTTCAAGAATAGTTATCACAAACATTGAAAATAATATAATTGCTAAGTAGAACATTACAAACCCTATTGTTTGATGTAAAACATCAGGTTGAACTATATTTTCATTGACTTTAACATTAATAACAGCATTTGGATGTATTATTTTTCTTAGTGCCATTCTCATCATTTTATACAACAACATCCAACGAACAATTTTTATACCACCACCAGTAGAACTTGCACATCCACCTGTAAACATTGCTAAAAACAATAACACTTGAGATTCAAAACTCCACTTAGCAAAATCCACGCTTGCACTACCTGTAGATGTCATTAACGAAATTACTTGATAGCAACCATGAGTAATTGCCTCAAATATTTTATAGTGGTCATTTAATACAAGAGAAGTAATTACAAGAATAGAAATACCTGCAAATATCCAAAAATATACTCTAAATTCTTCGTTCTTCCAAAATAATAATGGATTTAATTTAGTATATGCTCTATGTTGTAAATTAAAACTTGAACCTGCTAAAAATATAAATATCATTATCACCCAAGTTATATAATTAGAATGATATCCCATTGTACTTTCTGGATTAGGAGAAAAACCACCTGCAGCAACTGTTCCCATACTATTGCATATTGCATCAAATATTGGCATTTTACCTATAATTAATAAAATAATTTCTAAAACCGTAAGCCCTGCATATACAACCCATAAAGAAGATGCTGTACTTCTAATTCTAGGAGTAAATTTATCTTCAGTAGGACCAGGAGATTCAGCAAAAAACATTTGACGGCCTGCTACAGCAAATTGAGGCAATATGGCAATAAATAATACGATAATCCCCATACCACCTAACCATTGAGTAAAGCAACGCCAGAATAAAACAGCATGAGGTTGTGCAAAATTAGTTAATATTGTTGCACCTGTTGTAGTAATACCTGATACTGACTCAAATAAAGAATCAATAAATGACATTCCTCCAAAATAATAAGGCAATGCAGCGGTTAAACCTGCTAAAACCCAAGAAGTAGTTACTATAAACAATCCTTCATTTCGCTTAATGTCATTTAAATTTTTAACACCTTTAATTATACCTATCTTTTTTAGAATATAACCAAATGAAATAGCTAATATTGCAGTAAACAAGAACGGTAACATTGAATAATATTCGTGGAATATTACTGAAAAAATTATAGGAGAACAAACTAAAATTCCAAAATATGTTAATATTAGTCCAAAACTATATATTAAATAACTTACTCTCATTTGTTCCCCTTAAAAAATTCCTTTATTTGAGGTGCATTTGTATTCGTTGTAAATATTATTAACTTATCCTTTTTCATTACAAGAGTATCACCTTTTGGAATAATTACCCTATTTCTTCTTTTTATTGTTCCTACTATAGCTTTTGCCGGCATTCTTAAATCTTTGATTTTTATATCTTCAAATGTCTCAGGAATAATAATCTCTAAAACTTCACCTTTACCTTGCTCAACAGTTGCTAAAATATCAACATTGGTTTCATATAAATCATTTTTTACTTCATTCAATGCTGCATTATTAGGAGATACCGCAACATCAATACCGACTCTTTCAAACAATGGAATATTTAAATTCTTAGAAACCCTTGAAATAACTCTTTTTACCCCTAATTGTTTTGCCAATAGAGAACATAATAAATTCTTTTCATCATTATTTGTAACACTTACAACAACGTCACAATCACTAATTTCTTCTTCATCTAATAACGATAGATTTGTACCATCACCATTAATAACAAGAGTATTTGACAACTCCTGAGCTAATACCTCACATCTTTGTATATTTTTTTCTATTACTTTGGCTTTAATTTTTATTTCTTCAAGATTTCGAGCAAGCATTAAACCAATTGTTCCACCACCGATTATACAAACCGATTTAACAAATTCTTTTTCATGAAAAAATGTTCCAGCTAATTTATCTAATTGGTGAGCTAACCCCATAAATATAACTTTATCATCTTGTTCGAATATAGTTTCACCTGTTGGTATAAATAATTCAGAATCCCTAGTTATACCAACAATAATAGTATGTTCAGTAAAAGCACAATCCCTAATTTTCTGACCTAACAATACAGAATTTTCATTAAGTTTATATTCTAATAATCGGGCTTTGCCATCTGCAAAATTTTCTACATCTAAAGCTTGTGCGACCGTTATAATTCTAAAAATTTCTTGTGTTAATAATTCCGCAGACCAAATTATATAGTCAATAAACATATCACAAGAATAATCAGTATCTTTATTTTCAAGAGTTGACTTATATTCTTCTTTACTTACAAAGCATATAGTTTTAATTCCCGATACTCTTTTAGCTGCCAAACAAGCAACAATATTTAATTCATCAGAATCAGTACAAGAAAGAAAAACATCCGCATTTTTGATATCTGCTTGCTTAAGTGTATCAAGACTAGTAGCATTTCCTTGAACATAACCGATATCTAATTTATTAAAATCTTTTGTGATGTTATCTTCGTTATCAATAATTGTAACGTCGTGGTCTTCAAAAAATTCTGTTGCAATTAAGCAACCTAATTCTGTAGCACCAAATATTATTATTTTCATGCTTTTGAATATACTTCAAGGAATAAAAGAAGTCAATTATATTCAAAAATTGTTAACCCTCTTCACAAGATACTGTTATTGAGTTACAATAATTCTAAAATAAGGAGCTTTAAATGAGCGAAGAAAAAATTATTAGTTTAGGTTCAAAAAGAGAAAAAAACCATAAAGAACAAGAACACTCACAAAAAAAAGAGGATGATACAAATATAAAAGAACCTATATATTGTAGCTTCTGTGGCAGACCTAATACTCAAGTTGTTAAAATGGTACAAGGCCCTGGTGTTAATATTTGTTCTGAATGTACTATGATTGCTGTTCAATACTTAATTTTAAATGATAGAATGCCTTCAGCTGAAGCTCAAGCAATACTTGATGCTTTCTGGGGTAAATGCAGGTGATAAATGAATAAAATACAAATTAAAGCAGAAATTTTAACGTTAATTACTAAATTACAAACAACTACAGCTGTTTCTGATGATATGTTCGCTCTACTTGATTCAGAAGAAGATAAGCAAGCTGTTATGGATGTTTTATTAAAAGAACTTGCTAGGGCAAAAGAACAAAAAGCTTTTGTAATTTGTTACATGCTTACAAGATTATTTGATAAAGAGATGCTAAATTCTTCACTTAGAGAATTTATAAGAACTCCTAAAATAAATGATTATGCTAAAATGGTTGCATTTAATTTGTTACGAGATATTGGATCTGAAATTCAATATGATGAAGTAAACGGTTATTTTACAGAATTTGAACAAATTGTAGATGAAGAAACAAAACAACTGCTAAATACTGCAATAATGAATCCGGAAGCTCAAATTGATTTTATGGATTTCTTATTAGCATTACCGTCCGAAGAACAAATGATTTTAATTAAATCATTAAACGAAGATTATAGCCACGATGCTCTTGCTAATATATTAATTCCAATATTTTTATATAATCCAAAATCAGATTTGGCAAAAGAAGTTATTACATTATTAGCAAATTCAAAATCTCAATTAGCATTCCATGCTTTTGAAGATGCTAAAGAATATGTATCAGAAGATTTATTCCCATTAATTAATAAAGGATTATCAACTTTAAAAATAGCAGGAATTAGAGTTGATAATACAATTGAATTCTACAAAGAAATACTAAAAGCATCTACTCCATACAAATCTTTTATCAGCTATCCTGATGGTCACGGAAACAATGCTATAGTATTTTCTCGAAAAAGACCTGATGAAACATTACAATTTGTTGCAATGGTAATTAACGACAAATATGGTGTTCTTGATTGCTTTGGATTTAATGAAATAACTGAATTTGACTTCAGCAGAATTATTGAGAGATTTTTCGGAGATAATGGAAAAGTTGAAATCGATCCAAGAATATTAAAATACCTTATTGACGAAGCTGAAAAATTATCCAGATACAATATGGATGTTTTACCTTATGAATATGTTTGTTGGAAAAATATCCTATTGGATATAGAACCTAAAAAACCACATTGTAGCATATCACCAAAACAAATAAGCAAAGAAGAAATTGACACTATCGCATTATTAGATTTTGTACAACATTGGTTCTATGATACAGAAACATCTGATGGCTTTAAAGTTTTTATTGACAAATTAAACAAAGAGCTATTAAGAAATGAATTTAATGTAGATTTGGACAACTATATTAAAGCTCACTTCGAAACAGTATATACAGATGAAGAAAAAATGTTATGGGATAGAAGATTCTATTTTTCAGCATACTTAAGTGAATTAAGAGCAAAAAATTCAGAATCACAGTTATTATTATCACTACAAGGCAATAATGAATTTCTAAGAAATATTTTAAGGAAAAGTATTTATGAATACTATGTAGGTCAACGTTGGTTATTAGTAAATACCAAAAATACAAAATCAATGTTTACCCGCAACAATGACAAAGGCTCAATTGGGCTTGAATTAATGCAATTAGATATGATTATTGCAACAATAGAGAATCTATGGGTTAAAGCATAAATGAACAAAATTATGGCTTTAGATATCGGAACTAAGCGAATAGGAGTAGCATTAAGTGATTTTCTCCATATTACAGCTAATGCTCATTGTTGTGTACTAAGAAATCCTGAAGAAGAAGCAATAAGTAAAATAATTGAAATAGCCCAAGAAAATAAAGTAGCAACAATCGTTATAGGTGTTCCTGTAAATATGGATGGGACTTATGGATTTCAGTCAGAGGATTGCAAAACTTTTGCTGGTAAATTAAAAGATTTTGATATAGTATTTGAAGATGAACGATTAACGTCTGAACAAGCAGAAGAAAACTTAAGAAAACGAAAAATTGATTTTCGAAAAAATAAACAGCTTGTTGACATAGAAAGTGCTTGTATAATTTTAGAACAATATTTAAGAAAGTGAGAAATAATATGACTGCAGAGATGAATGAAGACCAAATAATTGAAACAGTAACCGAAGATGGTGAAGTTGTTCAATTTAAATTATTTGACATAATTGAATTTGAAGAAAAAGAGTATGCTTTGTTATTACCGGTTGAAGAAACTGATGACGAAGATAGTGAAATTGTTTTAATGCGCCTTACTAAAGAAGATGATGATTATTTATTTGAAACAATTGATGATGACGATGAATTTGAAAGAGTATCAGAATATATTGAAAGTATAGATGACGAGGAATAAAAATTGTTAGAAAAGTTTACTGAACAATCTGTAAATGCAGTATCAGAATCACAAAATTATGCTATAGAATTGGGTAGTTCTGAAGTATCTCCGGAACATTTATTGTATGCATTAGTAAAAGTAGCCAAAGGGATTTCTTTAAGACTGTTTAAAAATGCAAATATTACAGTAAATAGTATCGATGAAGAAATAAAAAAATATGTTTCTCAATCGACAAATAAATACAACCAAGTCCCATTTAGTAATACATATAAAGAAATTCTCAAAAAATCTATGGATTTGGCAAAAATTTCTGGACATCAAAACATAATGTTTGAACATTTATTCATAGCATTATTATCAGAAAAAGTATCTAATGTTCAAACAATATTGGAATTATTTGATTTTGATACGTACAAAGCAAAAGATTTACTAAGTAAACTTGTTCAAAAGAAACAAAAGCGCTTAGAACATCCGGAAGGAGAGGAAAAAGAGAGAAAAAATATTGTAGATTATATTTATGATGATTCTGAGGTTGCTCCTGTATTTAAAAGAGCAATATCTAAATTATCAACTTCTGATTATGAGATTTTAGGAACAGAGCAAATACTCGCATCTATTTTAGAAGATGGAGATTCAAATTTAACAAAAATATTTGAGACATTTGGAGTAACAGCCTCAAGCTTTGATGAACAATTAAAAACCATCAGTTCAAGAACATCAGAATACGATTCTAAAAGAGTAGTATTCACTCCAAAAGCTTTTGTTGCAATGAGTACAGCTCTTCAAATTGCAAAAGAATTAGGTTCTTCCAAAGTATTACCTGAACATTTAGCTTTAGGGATTTTAAAAAGTAAAAAAGGTGTTGCTTATGATGTTCTTGAACAGCTAAATGTAAATGAAGAAGATTTAATCAACGCAATTATAAAACCTATAGAAAAACAAATGCCTGAAACACTTGTAATACTTAAGTTAGCTAAAGAAGAAGCTAGAAGAATCGGTAAAAAAGTTGTAGGAACAGAAATGCTTCTTTTAGGTATAATTTCTGAAGGCGCAGGTGTAGGAGCTAGAGTCTTAAATAAGTTAGAAATAACATTACAAGATGCAAGAAAAATTATAGAATCCCAATTAGGTTACGGAAATGACTATTTCGATAGTGAAATTGTTTTCACCAAACGTGCCAAAGCTGTTCTTGAAAAAGCTTGGGAATTAGCAAAAAAAGGAAACAGAGATAGAATTGCATCAGAAGATTTATTATTAGCAATTACGGCAGATCCATCAGCACTTGCGATGAAAGTGTTGGAACAACTTGGAGTAGATGCTGTTGAAATAAAATACGGTATTTTAAAAGAGATTGAATAATTTTGAAAGATAAAATTTTATATTTTCTAAATAGGCATAATCTTTATAACAAAACACTTATTGTTGGTTTTTCCGGCGGACATGATTCTATGTGTCTTTTAGATATATTATATAAATTAGAAAATAAAGCCAATATAAAAATAATTGCAGCACATTTCAACCACAATTGGCGAGGAGAAGAATCAAAACAAGAACAAGAAGCTTGCAGAGCATTCTGTAATGAGAGAAATATTACTTTTTATACTAAAACAGCATCTCTTAATATGAAACAATCAGAAGCAGTAGCAAGAGCAATGCGATATGATTTCTTTGATAAGGCAATAAAAGAATTTAATGCAGATGGTTTAATAACAGCTCATAATAAAAATGATAATGCAGAAACTGTTTTATACAGGATAATAAAAGGTACAGGAATAAAAGGTTTAAAA
>CALVEW010000057.1 GCA_944326645.1 Candidatus Gastranaerophilales bacterium | reverse complement strand
CCTGCTTAGTTATCTGAACTGATTTATCTTGTTTACAAAATGCAAATTGAGAAGCAAGTGTAACACCTAATACTATACTACCAACAGTTGTCCACATTCTCAACCATTTATTAGAATTAAATTTTTGCTTTAATGCGTTATATAACATATTATCAGGAGTACAAGCAATTTTATTGAATTTTTCTACTGCTGTTTTTTGTGCATTTGATAATGTATCACTACCTTCAATATGATTTGGTAAGAAATCATATTTTGTTGCACCCATCATGTTACCAACTTGTTTTGCCCAATTTGTAACACGCTGAGCCATTGTAGTTTTACCTTTAAATACTTCATGACAATCATTACCAAGAGCTTCCGCTGTTGCATCTGACATTTTACCGGAATTAAAAGTATGCCACATCAATGCTTTATAAAAACTTACGTTATTATTAGTTTCAAATTTCAAATAGAAATCTCCTGAATGAGATGACATTAAAACTTTTTTACCTTTTTCTATTAAAGCTTTATCAAGTTTTGGATTACCACTAAAACCACTCTTAGTTTTATTATATTCTTCTGCACGTCTAAAGAAATCTGCGGTATGTAATAATCTCATATAAGCATTTTGAATACTACCTACACGACCTGTTTTAATTCTTTGTATTTTTGAATCTTTTACAGAACCTACATACACACCATCAATATTTTCACCTGCTAATCTTTGAGCTAGATTAAAGAATGGTTTGCTTTCAGTACCTGTTATTCCATTTAATTCCGCAGCTGTTTTATCATGATTTTTAGCAATGCTATCAATAATTGTATCCATTGCTAAAGGTTTACCTTCTCTTGGATTATCAAGTTTAGTATCAAGCTCTGCCATTTTACTTGAAATATTAGCAACAAATTTTTTATATCGATTTTCATCTTTTGCAATATTTTCTAATTTTTTAGTGAATAATTGAGCTGTTAATTCTTCACTTGATTTAGCCTCATTTAATTCTTTTGGAGATATATTCAACTCTTTTATAAGTGTTTCTGTAACATCACCCCAATTGTTACCGGCTAAAGTTTCTGAAGCCTTTTCTACCTTGAAATGACTTGCTGATGAGATTGTTTCATCAAAAGCTCTGTATTTTCTTAATGTTTGACCGGCTTTTGTAATATAACCTGCAGTTTCATCAGTTAATACTGCAGCCTTATTACCTTCAAAAACAGCATTTACTGCATCGGTTGCCATTTCTGCTATAACTTCTTTTCTTGCTGATCTAATTGATTTATTTGAGTTTGTTGCTTGTTCTAAAAATTCACCTAATGATAATCTTAATTCTTCTGATTTTTCAGCAGATAATATTCCATTTGCAGGACGGCCATTTTGAGCCATAAAGTTATCTACATGCTCTGCGATTTTCTTTGTATCAAATATTGTAGCTGCATAACCTTCACCATATTTTGTATCTAATTTTTTAGTAAGAGTGTTAGATATAGCATTTACTGTTTTTTCATTTACGACAGTTTGATTTTGTCCAAACATAAAACCTAAATCTAATCTTGCAGCTTTTCTTGTTTGATTATCTAATCCTACTGTTAATGCATCTGATATTGCATCAATATCTTTTTCTGTTATTGGTTTACCTACCTTTGATTTTAGTAATGTTACCAATTTATTTTCTGATTCTTTATCAATCTTATTTGTAATTAATTCATTTTCTAGTTTTAAATCACCGGTTTTATTATACTCATCAATTTTATCAATTAGTTTGTTAACCTTTTTATCAGTTAATTTTTCAAACAATTTTCCAACCGGTTTTTCTAAACGGTTACAAGCTAATGCTGTCATTACCGGAGTTGCAACACCTGCTGTTAACATCCATAATGTATTATTTTGAACAGAAACTTTTCTTATATGCTCTTTTGCTAATTCATTTCTGTCTTTTTCGTTTTTATCAATACCCATACGATCAGCTATGTGACCTAAATCTTCACTCTTTCTTTTACCTTTATATAAATCAAACGGAATATAATTTGGATCTTGAGTTACGTATTTCTTTCTGCCTTGTTCATCAACATATTGTTTTCTAAAATTAAAACCGTGAACTAATTGAGCTGGCCATTGTAAAGCAACCTTTGGCCATATTGCCATACTTGCTAAGAAAGTTCCGAAACCAATAAATTCCATAGCTTTTTGTTTTGGAGTTTGACGTTTTGTCATTAAATATGTAGCGATTGATAAACCGCCTAATTTTAAACCTAAATCATTTAACTTACCTAATTCATGGTCATTAGCTTTTCCTGTAATACCACGTTGCAATGATTTAGCTGTATAATATGTATCTTTTGCAACTTCTTTAGGATAAGTTAATAAGCTGTTTTCTACAAGATAACCTTTTCCATCAAGTGGTCTTAACAAATTATCAGAATTTGAATCAGTTAAATTATTATAATACTTTTTAGTTGTATTATTAACTGAAGAAATCCCTTGTCCTATATTATTAGCATAATTTTGAATCAAGTTAGCCATCTGTTAATCCACCGTAACTTTCTTGTCAGAATCAATTACCATTTTTCTATCACCGGCTGTTTTAGCTCCGTAAATAGTATTTGCTGCACCTAACACACTTAATGCTGCTGCAAAACCTAATGCGAACTTACCGGCATGTTTATTGAACCCTTTTTCTGTCACAGGGCCATTATATAATTCTTTTGAAGCACTTAAAAAGTTTCGACCAAAACTTTTTGTAATTCTCCATAAGTTTTTACCTGTATTAATACCTCTATCTACTATATTTATTATTTTATTTTCATTTGGATTTGGAGTAAATTTCTTCCAAGATTTTTTAGACAATGCATTAAAGAATTTATCCCATGAATCTTGAGCGGCAAGCATTACACCTACGCCACCCCATACATATGTAGATAAACTTTTTGCTGTACTTGAACGAGAAATAACATCTTTTATCAATGGTTTTACTTCAGCATCAGATGCTTCTAAATTTGTACCCAAACCATTCTTTTTAGCAATCTTATCATAATAGTAATTACGTGGTTTGCCCTCTTTTAAATTATATAATTTATCATATCTTGGGAAATCACGACTTTCAAATACATTATGTTGCTCAAACATTGGAATTGGAGCATCATCTTTAGCATCAGGAATGGTATAAGAAACCTTTTCATAAGGCATTTCTGTATCAATACCTGTTGCCCATTTTACTGGTTTTGTCACAAAATTCTTTGAAATACTTTTTGCAACACCATATAAAAGAACACCTAAAGCTAATTTATTACCACCAACTCTTGCACCTTTTTTATTAAAATTTGGGAACCAACTAGGAGCAGCATTGAATAATGCCATAAATGTTGCACTACCTAATATATAAGGAACACTTCCCATTGTTAAAAATTCATAAAATGTAGACTTTTTATCCCCTTTTAAACCCTTTGCAGGATACTCTGTAAACGCACTTGTAACTTTTTGAAAAGATCTCATTGCTTGAGTCTTTGGATTATTTGGTAATATCCTTGTTTCTTCCGGAATGTGTTCTGGTGGAATATGGATATGAGGATATGGTGGACAATTCGCAGATTTAGGAGTAAATGCTATTGTTGTATTTGCATTACTAGTATCAATTCCCATAAAATCACCAACTCCAAACTAACGTCTACAATTATAATAAGAATGCTAATATCTTTTTTTTGCTATTGTTTTTAAACAAAATTTACAAATATTTACACACTATAAACATCCTGTTTATACTATATAAAATAGCACGTAAAAAGACAATACACAATCACCTGTAAACAAATATTAACAAGGGTTTTGGGTATATACTATATATCTATTTTTTTATTACTTAATTATTTTTTATACGCATATAAAAAATCTAATACAGCTTTTCTTTGAGCCTCTTCTTTTAATGTTATTAAACTCATTATATCCTTTTGTTCTACAAATCCATTTTTTACCATTAATTCAGCAAATTTAGTGTGCTCACCATGCTTTTTCTGTTCATTTTGCTGCTCTAATATAATATCTGTTTGTTCTTGCGATAGTTTACCTATTTTTTGGAAATATTCACCGGTCATGCACTCACCTGCGATAAACATTGCAATAGCCAAAACTTGAATAGGTACATCTGTTTTTATATATTTTTTGTTATATGCAAACATAAATAGTTTTGAAATATCTTCCATAGAATATTTTTTTTCTATTGACATTTCCAAAATAGATAAATTATTTGCACAATCATATAAAAAGTTATATATCTCGTCAGAATATTCACAATCTTTTTTATCCAATTCATCCATACCTAATTTAGAAATTGTTGGTCGATATATATGAAAAACTTTATCTTCATCCATAGTTATTAAATCTTCACTTAAATATGAAGCCAAATCTTTTTTTAAATAAACTAAAATAACTTGTTTTACCCATAATGGCAAAGATGTCAACTCTTGTATAAATAATAAAAAAATATTTCTTTTCATATAAATAATCCTTTCTTTGTATGGTTTCTTTTAAGTTAATTATATCATATAATACTATTGTAGTTATTATAGTTAGGAATGTATAAAAATGGGAATGGATGGCTTATCAATGGCTAATACAGGCATGCTTCGAGAAGCAACCTCTCGTGATTATGCATTAAAAACAGAAGAAGCAATAAACAAAGAACAGGAAGCAAAACAAGTTGACCAAGTTTCAACTCAAATGAAAGTCAAAGAAGATGGGCACAATAATAATAAACAAAACCCAAATGAAAATGATGATGAAGCTTCTGTATATGAAACAACTAATGAGGAAGAAAATAACGAAGATAATGAACAAAATGATTATCTAAAAATATCTAAAGAAGATTTAGACAATCACACTTTTTATGTTAAAATAACTAAAGACGGTGAAACATTTGAATTGTACGATAAAGAATCCGATAGATTAGTTGAAAAAATTAGCGCAAGTGAAATTAATAACTTAATGTTAAAGTTAAACATGGCATCAGGTATACTAGTAAATAGGTCTGTATAATTATGTTAAATCCATATGCAAAAAACTTAAATCAATATAAAAACAATGAAATATTAACTGCAACTCCGGAAAAATTGATGATTATGCTATATGATGCAGCTATTCAGTTTTTAATCAAAGCAAGGAAAGCTATTGAAGCAAATAATCCGGAAGAAATATGCAACAATGTAATCGGATGTCAAAAAATTCTTCGAGAATTTATGAAAACTATTGATTTAGAAAATGGTATTGATGTTGGCAAACACTTATTTAGATTCTATGACAAACTAGTTAGAAAATTATACCAAGTTAACAGAAGAAGAGATACTGATGCTCTAGAATTTGTACTTAATGAATTAAAAACTCTTAGAGCAGCTTTTCTAGAAGCGATTGATATTGCAGCTAAAGAAAAAGCAGAAAAAACTTCTCTTATTGATGACACTAAAGCATAATAAAGAGGTTATAATGGCTCAATTTGACCAAATAGTTTTATTTTATAATCAACTGATAAATATGGCTGATGAAGTTCATGAATTAATTAATAAAGAACTTTATGACTTAGTTATGGATAAATTAAGCTATCACGATAGAGTATTTATCCAAATTAAAATGGCAAAAAAATGCGCAAAACTAACTGAAGAAGAACAAAAAGAAATTGATAAATTAGAAGATATTCTTAGAGAAAAAGAAAAAGAAAACATTGAACTTATGCAAGTGAATATGGCCATTGTCAAAAAAGAATTAAATAAAATTAAAATTAAAGATAAAGTAAAAAAAGCATATGGGCAAGTTTCACCCCAAGAAGGACAAGGCAGCATAATTGATGTAGACGATTCATACAGACCTGAAAATTCTCAAGCATAATAAAAAAACTCTTACAAATTAATGTAAGAGTTTTTTATATTAATTATAGTAAAAACTAAAATTAGTATCTGTAATGAGCAAAAGCTTTGTTAGCTTCAGCCATTTTGTGAGTATCTTCACGTTTTTTGCATGCTGCACCAGAACCATTTGAAGCATCTAATAATTCATTAGTTAATTTATCAATGAAAGATTTTCCGCCTCTATTTTTAGCCGCAGCGATTAACCATGAAGATGCAAGAGCAAACCCTCTATCAGCTTTAACTTCAATAGGTACTTGGTAAGTTGAACCACCAATACGTCTTGCTTTTACTTCCAATAATGGAGTAGCATTTGTTAATGCTTTTTGGAATACTTCGATTGGATTTTCATTAACTCTTTCTTCAATACGTTTCATTGTTGCATAGAAGATTTTTTCTGCTAATGATTTTTTACCACGACGCATAATTCTATTAATAAATTTAGAAATATCTACGTTATTATAAATTGGATCTGGAGCCGGTACTCTTCTTTCAGGTTTAGAACGTCTTGACATTATTTCTTACCTCCCTTTTTAGCTCCGTATTTAGAACGACTTTGAGCTCTGTTAGCTACACCAGCAGTATCTAAAGTACCACGAACGATGTGATATCTTACACCTGGAAGGTCTTTAACCCTTCCACCTCTTATAAGAACAACGCTGTGTTCTTGTAAGTTGTGACCGATACCCGGAATGTATGATGTAACTTCAAAACCATTTGTAAGTCTTACTCTGGCAACTTTTCTAAGTGCTGAGTTTGGTTTTTTAGGGGTTGTTGTGTAAACCCTTGTACATACTCCACGTCTTTGAGGACAATTCATCAAAGCTGGAGATTTTGTTTTGTCTTTTAGCTTTTTACGTTCTTGACGTACAAGCTGATTCATTGTAGGCATTACCTATCTCCTTTTTTCTTGTAACACTATCTTGAGCCGTCAAATCCAGCACGAAAATTTCGACTAAGATACTTCTATCTAACTACAAGCATATTTCATTGTCAACAAAGAACCACCAAACTAGCTAATTTATTTTTTTGTAAATAATGTAACAATATAAGTAAATTATGCAAATGCATGCATTTTATTTGCTTTATATATATATCAGTTAAAAATACTGACTTTTGTTCATCTTGAATGGAAAGGGGCGAAGAGCCCCTTTTCTTTTGCTTTATTACTTTTTGTAAAATATGTATATACAACTAGCAAAATTTTATTATTTTATACATTATAATTTAATGTGTAGGATTATTGGAGGTGTTTATGGTTAGTATCAGCAACTTTGGTCAAGTTTTTAATAATACACAAAAATTCAATGCTAATGAATTAACCAAAACTGATAATAAAAATTTAAAAGCAGACAAAGAAAAGCTTAATGCATTTGCCAAAAGCCAAATTAATTTAGGATATGTAACAATGGGTGCAGGAGCTTTAGCACTTATAGGTACACAATTTAAAAAAGGTGCTTTTAAATTAATTACAGCAATCCCTGCCGCTGGTATATCTGCAATGCTTGGTGCTAATATGATTGCAGGCGGACAAGGTATTCAAAAAGCTATCAACAACATACAAAATAAAACAGAACAAACAAATAAAGTTGATACAAAGGCATAATTAAATATCGAAGTTTATATTTGGATTTTTCCTAAACCAGGTTAATTGGCGCTTTGCATATCTACGAGTATTTTGTTTAATTTGATCTTTTGCTTCCTCCAATGAAAATAATCCATCTAAGTAAGCAATTATTTCTTGATAGCCTATTGTATTTACTAAGTTTTTTATTCGACCGTGTTTATTTAATAGATATTTAGTTTCTTCTACTAAACCATCTTCTATCATTATATCAACGCGTTTATTAATCCTATCATACAAAACATCTCTTGATTCTATTTGAGGGAATATCCACTCTACATCATATTCACAATCTTTTAGACCTATAGCTTCAGAAAAAGGTTTGTTTAATGTTTTGGTAACTTCTAATGCTCTTATTACCCTAACTCTATTATTTTTATGAATATTTTCAGCAGATTTTGGGTCTAATTCTAATAATTGACTATACAGAGTATCTGTATCCATTTCTTCTAATTCTTCCCTTAACTTTGGATTTGCTTCAATCCTTGGAAGCGCATAATTTTCTAATAGAATTCTAAAATATAAACCTGTACCACCTGCAACTATAGGAACTTTTCCCTTTAAATGGATTTCACTTATTTTTTCTTTAGCCAAATCAACATAATCAGCAACAGAATAATCAATTTCAGGTTCAACAACATCAATTAAATGGTGTTTTATGATAGCTTGTTCTTCTTTTGTAGGCTTTGCTGTTCCGATATCAAATCCTTTATATACTAACCTTGAATCAGCAGATATTATTTCAGTATTTAAATCTTTAGCCATTTCAATTGCAAGTTTTGTTTTTCCACTTGCAGTTGGACCGACAATAGCAATTACTTTATTCTTCATTTTCCATAAACTCTTTTTTATAGAATAAAAATATTAATACGGCAGCATATACCAAGAAATAAAAATATAATACTGTTAACATGAAACCTATTATATTTGAAGGTATTAAAACTGAAAAAATTGAAATTATAAAATATATAAGCATTAAAAATGCAAATATTGTTAAAGCTCTAAAGAACTTTTTAAATAATTTTCCAATAGAACCAACTAATGCATTAAATACTGAAACCTTTTTAAAAACAATTTCAGGCGCCCAAAACATTATTACGAATGAATATAATGTTGTAGTTAATAAGAAAAATAAATTCCATTGGCTAAGTTTTATTTGTTGTTCAGGCGTCATTGACTTTATTAGTTCAACCATTGTTTCAGGAGTTGATAATGCGAAAAATAAATCAGGACGAGAAATTCCTATACTACCTATTAACATATAGCCTAATTTATAAGTAAATAAAACTACAAATGTTAACAATAAGAAAAATAAAGCAGCCATAAAGAAATATTCTAAGAAATATTTACCAACCCCTGTTGGAAATTGTTTTAACAAATAAAACACATCGCCCTTTATATTTTCTGTCTGACGTTCAGATTCTTTTTCTTCTGGAGTATTAGCTACAGGTTTTACAAATTCAGTTGTATCAAATGAATTTATTGCTAGTTTAATTGTATAAAACCACCCTGAGAAAAAAGCTGCAGTTATTGCAAAAAATAATATTAAAATTATACCAATATTAAAAACTCTGTTTGCTGGAGCTATAACCAAGTATGAACTTGCAAATATAGAAAACAAAATTAATGGAGTTGCTAATATAATATTACTATTAGTAATTTTCAGAGCATCTGAAAAATATCTAAAAATACAAAAATCTGATTTTATCCAATCAAGCAAATTTTTAAAAAAAGTAGCAATATTTTTAACCATTATTTCTCCTTAGCAAGTTTGCGCTTTTTGCGACGCATTAAATCAACAAAAGCTTCTAAACGAGTTATATAGCCGGCTTTACCGGTTTGTTCATCCATAATTAATGCTAAAATTGGAATTGAACAATCTTCACGCATAGAAGGAAAGATATTTTGAGTCATAATTTCAGGCATGCAAGTAAATGGACTTATGTG
>CALVEW010000056.1 GCA_944326645.1 Candidatus Gastranaerophilales bacterium | reverse complement strand
TTAGCATAAGGAAGTCCTTCTGCTAATTCATCTAATAATTTTCTATCATCTACCACAAAAAACTTCCAAGGCTGACGGTTTCTTGCAGATGGTGCAGCCATGCCGGCATGTAAAATTGATTCTATTTTATCTTTTTCAATTGGTTTATTAATAAACTTACGAACACTTTTTCTCGTTAAAATGCTCTCAATAACCTTGTTAGTCTGCATAAAATCAATATCTCCCCATTTTTGAATGATACATATAAAGTTACAACATGCCAACATTTTTACATTTCTTAACCATATTTAAAATCATGGAAAACCATGCCCCAAGCATGATTGCATGATTTAAGACATGTCAAATCATGTCATGGTGTGCAATTACATGATTTTAAAAGGCTTAGATTGAGTTATAACAAGTGTTTTAATTACATTTATTTTTTCGTAATAAACATTTACAAACGGGTTGTAAAAGATTACTTAACCTATATAATAAAAGAGTGGGTTGGGGAAAACCCAATGGGGATAGGTTCTTCGGAACCTTAATATGGTTGGATATCACAAATTTATTTTGGAGGATAATTTGTTTAGAAGTAGAGATATGGGGAGAGCTATAGCTGTTAGAAGATGGACACCTACAGCTTTAGAATGTTATAAAAGAGGATGTAATTGTGAAGGTTGCTTCTACAGCGATTTCTTCAAAGGAACATCTCAAAAATGCCAAATGAAGGCTTCTGTTCTTGAATTAGTAAGAGTAATTGGAACTCCGGATGTGGAAATTCCACAAATTATTGCAGACTAATGGGTTTAAAAATAAGTCAGTATGGTGTATAATAAAAAATGTACACATTATTGGAGGCATACATGCATATACACGTTAATGGTAAAAACATTGAAATCACAGATGCTATCAAAGCTTATGTTAAAGAAAAGTTAGGCAAAGTAGTTAATCACTATGATCAAATCCAAGGCATCAAAGTTATTTTAACAGTAATCAAAAACCCTTCAGCATCCGGAAAACATGTTGCAGAAGTTAAATGTACTTTAAGTAGTGGTACTGTTGTTCACGTAGAAGAATCTGCTGAATCTATGTATGCTAGTATTGATTTAATTGCTGACAAACTTGATAGACAAGTTAAAAAAGTTAAAAATAAATCTTTATATGCAGATAAAAACACTATTAGAAATACTGAAATCGAAGTTGTTGAAATTGATGACGAAGAAGTTGAAGATATCAAAGCTATTGATTAATCAGTATTAACAAATAAGTTTAAAGACCGATTTTTAAATAAATCGGTCTTTTTTAATGTATTGAACTAATCGTAAAAAATATATATAATCAATATATGGCAACAATTAAGAAACTAAATTATTTTAATCGTTCAAAAATTAGAAAAATGGTTCAGTTTTTGAACGTAACAAGAAACAATGATTTTATGAATATGCTTTCAATCAGCCCCTTTGGAGCATTACATAATCTTTTGCCGCTAAAATACAAATTCCTTGATGAAACTTTTATTATATCAGAAGGAAACGATGAAGATTTTGGAATGATTACCGTCTCTCCAAGATTTGGGAATTACTATAAACTTATTATTTCTCAGCTGTTTTTTTCAGAAAAATCATATGATTTAGCTCAGCAACTTATAAATTTTGTTGTATCTCATTATGGAGCAAATGGAGCAAATGCTTTCTTTGTGACTATAAATCAGGTATATAGCGACTTAATAAGGTTATTCATTTCTCAATGTGGCTTTAGACAATGTTCCTCTATACAAATTTGGGAAGTTAACAAAATATCTTTTAAAAAATCAACAACAATCAAATATAGAAGATTAAGAGATTCTGATTTAAAAGAATTATCTGAAATTTATAACGATTCTTTAATGACACATTTTAAACCAACGTTGGAGCGTTCTGATAAAGAATTTTCAGAATCAATTTGTCACGGTTTAACATATTCATCAGAATACAGATATGTAATTGAAGATGCTTCATCAGATAAAGTTTTAGGCTACTTTTTGATATCAACAGATGACAACGAAAACTTCTTAGTTGATTTTAATTACTCAGATGGATACGAAATCGACCTTGATGGAATAATGTATTATGCGACAAGAGAAATACTTAAACGCGTTAGAAGATTCAAATTATATGTGAAAATAAAAAATTACCTAAAAACAGGTGAAGCACAACAACGATATGCAGAAGAGAACCATTTTTCTTGTATCCAAACAAAACTAATGCTAGTAAAAGATTTCTATCGAGTAATAAAACAAGAATCTCCACTAAAAGAGCTAAAAGAATTTATTATGATAGGTGATCTCAACCACGACAAAAGACTAGAAGTTTAAACATAAAAAAAACTCCTCGTTAGAAACAATGAGGAGTAAAACTAGAATTAGGAAGGGAATTAGGGTATATAAAAAATCTTTTTTATTAATCTCTCTCTGATTACATATATATAAAGTATATACTCAAACCCTAATTTCATAGGTTGGATTTTTCGTTACAAAAGTTAATATTTTATAAAATAAAAGGTAGAAACCTACCTTTTATGATATGATTTTTATATGAAAGAAGAGAATAGTTGTAGTTATTTTATTAGGAATATTGCGCATACTATTAAATGTATGCAGGATAAGTGTTTAGTCCATTATGGACTTACTAATCAACAGGCTAGATTATTAGGTGAAATTACAAGATTATCCGGTAAGAAAAAAGTTTTTGGGCGTCGTGATTTAGAAAAATTATTAAACTTAAAAGGGCCTTCTGTTACCAGTCTTTTACACGGATTAGAGAAAAAGGGGCTTATTGAAACAGAGTGTAGTGATAAAGATGCAAGAAGAAAAGTTTTGAAACCAACTGATGAGGGGAAAAAACTTATTAAGCATATGGATTTAGTATTTGAGGCAACAGAAAATCAACTAACCGATAGATTAACTCTTGAAGAGATAGATCAATTTAAAGAGTACCTAGAAGTAGCATTCGAAAATATGAATGAATAACTTTCAGTTATATGCTATACTAGGTTAAAAATGATTAAAAAATACCTTAAATATATAATTCTTTTTTTAATATTGTATTTATTATGGGCAATTGGTTTACCACAATTGTTCAAGGCTAATATTGGGAATATTGAAAACATAATCGAAAAGCAATCAGGATATAAAGTTGATTTAGTTGAACCTGTTTTAGATACTTGGTTTCCGCCTCACTTGAAAATCAAAGCTGAAAGAGTTGAAGTTTTAAATAAAAATAAATCAAAGGCTTTATTAATCGAAAATCCTTATTTAAATATTAAAGTTCTGCCTCTTTTAATTGGCAGATGCCATGTTAGAATGGTTGAGGCTTCAAATATAGAATCTAATTTTCTATTGGCGGGGAATCAATTATATTTGGGAGATTATTTAATAGATTTTGCAAAACAAAATAATATTAATGCAAAAGTTGATAGAATTAAGATTAATAAATATAAAATTTCTTTATTTGATAAAAATTCAAACATGCCGGCAGAATTGCTTGGGGAAAATCTTTATTATAAAGAAACAAGAAATTATATAATAACAAATTCAAAAAATAGTTTAGTTTTGGGCAAAAATATTTCAAATGCTGATTTAGATATAAAAATACCAAAACGTAGGTTTATTAGGGGTGCTAAAGTAAATCTTAATATTGATAATTTAAGGATAAAATCTTTTGAAAACTTGATAAAGTTATTTTTAAAAGACGAAATTTTAGCAGTTGAGGGTGTAATAAACGTCAAATCAGATAACTCGAATTTAGATGCTGTATTTGATAATCTTCGTGTAATTACTAAAGATAAAGGAAAAACTATTATTTTCCCTAAAAAATTTGTAATAGATACAGATTTTTTACTTAAATCAAATGATATAATAATCCATTCTTTTAAAGCTGATGGTGGAAATATCCATAGCGAAGTATCAGGAGAAATAAAAAAATTTACATCATTAAAACCAATATTTAATTTGCACATCAAAATGGATAAATCAGATGTTCGTGAAATTGCTAATATGTTACCTCCTGTTGTTGTTCCAACATTCAATGTTTATAGATTAAAAATGTATCCTTTTTATGGTTATGTCAAAGCTGATATGAAAGTAAAAGGAGCATTTCCTGAACCAACTATGGACGGATATGTTGATATATCAGAAGCATATTTAATAAAACCAATTCCAAATGCTGAAAAAGCAAATATAAACATAAATTTCATTGAAAAACATATGGAATTAGATGTAGTAGTACCTGCAGGAAATAATCAAACAGTTTATGTAATAGGAAGAATAAATGATTATGGAGATTATAGAGCTGATTTAAAAATCAGAAGTTCAAAATCGGTAGATTTAGCAACTGCAGAATTTGTATTGAATCCACTACATGAAATTTTAAGATTCCTTATGGGGCCTGTTCCTATTATGCAAGTAACAGGTAAAGGAAACATAAATATAAGAGTTATCGGTTCTAAAAAAGATCCTCATATTTGGGGTGATTTTAATTTCATGAATGCTAATGCATCTTTTAATGATGTAAAATATTTAGTCTTAAAAAATGCGACAGGTAAATTAAGTTTCAACGATAGAACTGCTCATTTCGTAAACAATACAGGAACAGTAAATAATCAGCCTTTTAAAGTTGATGGTGTTTGTTCATTATTTGGAGATATAGATTTTAATGTAACCGGAAACAACCAGCCATTAAATGTTTTACTTGCAACAATAAAAGATTCTCCAATGCTTGAACCAATTAAAACAGTCGTTCCTGATATTAAAAATGTAAAAGGTAACATTGATTTAAAACTTAATCTAACAGGAAAACTTCCAAATATTAATTATATTAAGCTTAACGAAAACTTATTCGCTAAAGGTGAAATTAGATTAAAAGATAATTCAATGTTATTAAATGGTTTACCTATAAAAAGAGTTAGAGGACTTATTAAATTTAATAATCTTGATTTAGAGGTTAATCTTAACAACATATTAGATGATTTTTCAAAAATTAATATCACAGGAGAAATCAAAAAAGGAATTGCTAACATTGTTGCAAGTTCTAATAGAATGAATCTAAGAGAATTTACAAAAGATATATTTAATGAACTTGATGATTGTTATGTTCAATTCAATGCTGAATATCAAGGCAGAATAGACAAAATCGAACTTGATAAAATTAAATGCAAAGGGCATGTTTTAAGAAATAACAAACCTATTAAAAATATAAAAATTTTAACCGGCGATTTAGAATTAAATAATTCAAAACTTAAATTAAAAAATGTTTATGGATTTGTTAAACATAATCCTTTTAATATTAATTTAACTGTTAACAATATTTCAGAAGATTTAAGAAAAATTAAAATTGATTCTGATTTGAATATAAAGAATTTTGATTTATCTAGTTTGAATTATTTTACATCATCAAGTCTTATACCAAAAGAAATTAAATTAGAATTAAGAAAATTAAAAATATTAACAGGTAATAGTGATATTACTGCAAAAATAAGAAATAATCGGGTTAACGCAAATTTAGATTTAAAAAACATTAACGCAATTTATATTTACAAAAAACCTATCCCAATAAGGCTTATTCATGGGCAAATAGTTATAAAAAATAATAGAATATTTATCAACAAAATGAATTATTTGGTTGATGAGATGCCTGTATTAATTTATGGAAATATAAGCCATATTTTAACAAATCCAAAACTCAATATTCATATTAATTCTAAATTATCTCAACGGACATTTGATAAATATTGGAATGAAGATAATATATACCCAATAAAAGTGAAAGGTGATATTTTATTAGGTTCATTAATTACCGGAACATTAAATAAAATAAATACAAGACTAGATTTAAAATTAGAAGAAAATTCAAATATTTATTATATGGGAGCAACAGTTGGAGATATAGAAAATCCGATTACAGTAAATACTGATTTTGATATCATAGGTAAAAATTTAATTAGGTTAAACAAATTCCAATATAGTAAATTACTTTCATCACAAAATAACAGACAATATTTGTTCCCATTAGTAACAGTTAAAGGTGGAATAACTTATTATAATAATAATTTTTATAAATTTGATAATCTCACAATAAAAACACAAGCTCCTACAGATGCAAGAATTTTCAACGTTGTATTTAGAAAACCTACTATTAAACATGGTCAATTCACATCTGATTTAAGAATTAATGGAAAATCTACATCTCCAAAAATTCTTGGTGATTTAGTAATTAATGGTATGGATATGCCATTTTTAAACACAAATATAAAAGATTTATCCCTACATTTTAATGACAATGACATCTACATCCAATCAAAAGGAGAAGTAATGTCAAATAATGTTGTAATGAATGCTGTTGTTAAAAATAAATTCGCATCAGAATATATAATTAAAAAAGCAGATATTGCACTTAAACATCTTGATATGAATTCATTAATGTCTGAATTAAAACAATTGGAATTAAGAACTTTTAATGAAAATCAACCAAAAGTTAACACAGGATATAATTCCAATGTAATGAATTCCCTTATTATAAATAACTTAACTGTTAAAGCAGATAGTGTAGTAATCAAAAATATCAAAGCAAATAATCTTAAAGCAGAATGTTCATTAAATGAAAAAATGCAATTTGCAGTAAAAAAATTCAGTTTTGATATTGCTGATGGAGAAGTAACAGGAGGAATAAATCTTAATTTATTAAATAATATATTAAGATTAAAAATAAATGCAGATAGCGTAAATGCAAATGATATATTAACTGCTGTATTTGATGTTCCAAACCAAATATTTGGAACACTAACAGGTACGATTGAAATAATGACAAATGTTTCAAATGATATAACAAGTAAAGAAACATTATCAGGGAAAGCAACGTTTACTGTAAAAGATGGTCGTATGCCAAAACTTGGTTCATTAGAATATTTATTAAAAGCAGGAAATACTCTAAAAAGTGGTATAACAGGGATTACAATGAATAGTATTATTGATCTTATTACACCACTTAAAACAGGAGAATTTTCAAGTATAAATGGAAATATGTTAATCAATCAAGGTATAGTTGAAAATATAGAAATTAATTCAATAAGTAAAGATTTGAATTTGTTTATTAAAGGTAAATATAATTTAGTAACCGAAATTGCTGATATGAAGGTATTAGGTCAATTATCAAGAAAAGTTTCAACAATTTTCGGAACAGTTGGAAATATTTCTATTAATTCAATTTTCAATAAAATACCTGGAATAAATCTTGATGACAACAGTCAATTAATAAATGAATTAAATAAAATACCTGGAATAGAGTTATCAAATAAAGCATACAGAAAATTTGTAGTAGAAATATATGGAGATCCAAATTCAGATAATAACGTAAAAAGTTTTAAATGGATAAATTAATTCTTGTATTATTAATTTTCATTTTTTTCAGGTTCTTTTAACACATTTTCCCAATGCTTCATACTTTTCATAATTGGGTTAGCTTCTTTATAAACATCTTCTCTATCTTTTAATCCTTTAGCTACCATCATGCCAGCTTTTGCATTTACTGCCATCCCTACAAGTTCTGGCATGTTCATAACAGGAGCTTTTTCAGTAATTAAGTTTTCGTGATATTTATCATTATAATCAATAGGTTCTCTAACTTTCCAAGTATCCGGGCTATTATTTTGCGGATTATAAGTTTTATCTATTCCATGCCAATCTGCAAATGTAACTTGAATATTTGCGGTTCCTCTCATGAGTTCAGCATATTTAGCTTTTAACTTCATATTAGGATTTCTTCGGATATTATCAATTAATCTATCCTTTTCGTTTGATTTTTCAGGATCCGCACATAAATATCCTCCAAGATATTCAGGCATCCATCCTGAATTGCCATCAATCCATCCGTCATCCAAATATTGTACAGTTGGCTTATTGTCGTGAGAGCCAATCAAACTCCAATCAGGTTTTGGTACTGTAGGTTCCCAAATTTCGTTTCCAAAACTGTTTTTCTTAATTTCCCCATTTTTATCTCTAACAGGAGCCCAATCAAAACAAATATCTTGAGCTCTTGAACCTGTTGTAGGAATAATTCCAGGTAATTTTTCTTCGTATTCAAAAATTCTTTTAAAAGTATTTGATTGTTTCCCTAAATTTTCCCATACAGCTTCTTTTGGATTAATTCCACATTCTTTTAATGCAGGAATAACAATATTATGCAAAACTTTTTGATAATTTCCTTCAGGGTCAACTTCTTTTATATAAGATAAATTTCCACCCCATAAATGTGAACGGTCAGCAATATTATATGTTTTCCCTCTATCTGCAGCAACAACCATATGTACTGTATCGGCTTTATAAACAAATGGATCCGCAAGTCCCATTGCATTATCAATTCTAAGATTTTCTACATTTTCAGCTGCTCGTTTTACTTTATTATATAGTAATTGTCCTGAAA
Organism: Candidatus Gastranaerophilales bacterium; assembly: GCA_944326645.1. Lineage (GTDB taxonomy): Bacteria > Cyanobacteriota > Vampirovibrionia > Gastranaerophilales > Gastranaerophilaceae > UMGS1585. The sequence continues at coordinate 1,266 of CALVEW010000056.1, read as the reverse complement.
TGCCTAAAGAACCGTCTTTATTGAATAATTTTTTAGGGTCAGGAAGCGGATTGTTCCAAATTTGAGGAGAATTACAAGGTCCTCCATCTTCGGCTCCTATTTTCCATCCTTCTGCAAATGCTTCATCGTGAACCCATTCATCGGCGTAAGAGAATCCGACTAATAAATCTCCAATGTATTTTATACCATCTTTTTTTCTTTCAGCTTTATCTTCTTTTTCTTGTTTGTCAATAATAAATTGAGTAAACATATATTCATTAATGTCATTTTGTGAACGTGATTTTACTGCATCATATCTGTTTTTTGCTTTGGAGTTGTTTTGAGATTTTAATTTGATTAAATGTTTATCCGTATTGTTTTGCCATTTATGGAAGTTATCTGTGCCATGAATATCTGATAAAACATGGAACATTGCATAATTTTCTAACCAATTATTGTTATCTTTTTTAAATTTATCAAATTCTTTATTTAAATTTTGAGCTTTAATATCATTATCATTTAATTTGTTAACAAAATTGTTATAAGCCTTATGAATAAGAATTTTGGTTACTTCTTTCGCTTCATCAAAATCAGTCATATCATAATTTTTACCAGAAGGCTCAGGTTTAGTATTTATTTCATCAATATCTTTTTTTGTTAAAATATTTGCATATTTCCCTGTAGTCATTTCTCCATAATCAACGAATAAAGGGTTTTTCGCATATATAGAAGCACGATATGGAGAATTATCTCCCTTGCAAAGCTCTCCGTTTGGTCCTAATTGAATACAATTAAATCCGTGCATTTTAGCAATTTTGTTAAAATCTCTTTGTCTATATGGAGAGCCAATATAATGATTTCTAACTATTGGAGTATTGTTATGTGAATTTTTAGCACCATCAGTAGAATCAGGATATACAGAACCATGTATAATTAAAGCTCTGTTTTTTATTTCTAAGTAGTCAAAAGCCTTATTCATATCGGCTTCCATTTGAGGTTTTTCTTCTTCAGTAAGTTTGCGTTTAAAATTAACATTAGAAGAAGACACACGATTATTATAATTAAAAATTCCTAATTCCATATCGAGTATAATGAGCTTAAAAATTTTTTTTTGCCATAATATGAAGAATTGTTTACATTACAAAAGAATTATAAATCTTTTACATTTTCACAATTTTGATATAAAATAAAGTAAAGTTAACGGGAAGTAAATATAAGGAGAGATTTGAATATGGAACGTCAAAGACCTAAAGAACAGGATAAGATAGAACGCAGAAGTAATTTTGA
>CALVEW010000055.1 GCA_944326645.1 Candidatus Gastranaerophilales bacterium | reverse complement strand
TTATTCTTATGCTTCCATCAGTTTCAACTTTTATTGATTGTGATAAATTATTTTTATCCAAATAGTTTCCAAATTCATCAGTATCTTTATACAAAGTCTTATCTTTTAACATTCTATTTAATAATATATCTACTCCAGGTTTTATATTAATTAATTTTTGAGGTTGATAACAAATCTCAGCTTTTGCATTTGTATTATTTGGAGTATTATTCAATGCTATATCATAATTATTACTTAAGACAACATGATTAATATTATTAGTATCAAGAGGTTGAGTTTCATTATTTGTTTTATTAACATTACCTTTAAATGAAACATTACCAACATTATTATTTACATTATTATAATTATTTTTTAAACTGTCAGCTGTAACAGATGCAGGATGAACAATAGCAATAGATGCTTTTGATGTGTCCAAATATTTTTTTACTGCATTTTCAACATCTTCTACAGTTAATGAATCTAATATTTTATCTTCTTGTGCTGCTTCTGAGATACTGTAATTAAATGAACTACTACCTAATGCATAATTTAATCTATCAGGATCTTCATACATATCCTGATGCTTTGATTTTATTGAATCTTTTAATTGCTGTAATTCTTCTTCTCCATTTAATTTAAAGTTTTGTAATTCCTTAAAGACTCTATTTAAAGATTTTTCTGAACCGTTTTCAGTTGTTTCTATATCGAATGTTATTGCAATTCCATCAGTTGGAACTGTACTAACCTTGTTAATAGCAGGATTAATTTCTGCATTAAATTCTTTTAATGGGGTTGCAATTCTTGAATTAGATTTTGAAAACATTGCAGTTAAAGCAACATCTAGTGCAACTTGATCTTTATGATTATTATTTGCTGGACCATTAAAAGCAATTGTTGCGTTTGTCTGTACGGCTTTATCTGATACAATATCTTTTCTTATAGTTTTATCAGTTGGAGTTACTTTTTCAAATCTTCTATCAGGATTTGGTTTATTTTCACCTCTAAAGTGTTTTGCAATTAATTTTACAGCTTCATCAGGTTCAACATCTCCAGTAACGACTGTAACCATATTTGCAGGGAAATAATTATTTTTATAATAATCTGTAACTTTTTGTTTATTCACATTTTGAATATTGTCAACTCGACCTGCAACAACATCTTCAGATGTACTTTGTATATTATATAAATTCTTTATAGCAATATTATTAGCTTTTACCGGCATAAAATCACTATACATATTAATCTCTGAGCATACAGGACCGTGTTCTTTTTCAACCATATTGTCAGACATCTCCAAATTATTCATCATAGAAGCCTGAATTGCTATAGCTGTTTCTAAATCATCTTTATCAAATTGAGGAATACCTATTGTATAATTTGTTTCAGCCATTCCTGTTGATGCATTTGTACTTCCACCCATTTCGGCAACTTTTCTAAATACATCGCCAACTCCTAATTTCATATATCCATCAGTACCCAATGTCCCATTAAAAGCCATATGTTCATTAAAATGACTAATACCACGTTCTTCATCTTTTTCATTCATTGCACCTGTATTAACATATGTATTTACATATGTTTTGGGACTTTTCATTGGCGCAATCATTACTCTTTGACCGTTTGCTAACTTATAACAATGAACCTCTTGTCCATTAGAAAGCTTTTCAACACCAACTTTTGAATATGTTTGAGGAACTTTAACATTATAATCTGCCATAACTTGAGATGGTAAAACAGTTGTATTTGCGTTGCTTGCTTTACCCTCTGTTAGTTTATTTTGACTTTGTATATAAGAATTTACTTTATTTATATTTGAAACATTAATCCCTTGAACCATATTATTATAAAACCACATTTTTAATAAAAGTTGTTACTTGTATTAAATAATGTAAAGAAATAGAAGATAATTTTGATTTTAAGGAAATTTTCATTAAATCAAATACTTTATATATGAGTAGGTAAATTTTGTATGAATTTTGAAGGTATAGTAGGTCACAATTACCCCATAAATGCTGTGCGTCCTTATGATTCAAGTAAGGTCGATCGGATATACGTGCCTAATTCTCCTGATAAAATATCTTTAAACGGAGTATTAGACAAATATCTTGATAAAAATACAATTGCAGCAATAATTCAAACTAACCCTGAAATAACAAGGATGTTAGCAGTAAATGGAGTGCCTTTAAATATTAATGTAGAAGGATTTAAAAAACACGTATATAATCACTCAGTAGATACTAAAAATACAGCTATAGGTATTTATAATAATTTACCAGCTCATATTAAAAATCAAGCGAACTTAAAAAATATCGCTGATGGTGCAGTATTGCACGATTTAGGGAAAATTCTAATACCTGAAAATATTTTAACTAAAACCAATAAACTTAATCCTAAAGAAGAACAGATAATGCATCTACATTCTTCTTTAAGCTATGAACTACTCAAAAATCAAGGAATAGATTCTAATGTACTGGATATTGTAAAATACCACCATCAAAATCCTGCACATATTGGATATCCTGCAATGCCAGAATCCCAAAAGATGGATATAAATTCTCAAATTGTGGCACTTGCCGATAAATATTCAGCATTAAGAGAAAAACGTAGCTATAAACGACAAATGTCAGAAACAGAAGCTTTAAATATACTTCAAAATGAAATGGCCAAAGGAGTAAGTCCGGAAGTTTATAATGCTCTATATAGTTATGCAACATCAATGAAACAAAATACAACTAATATGAATCTTATATATCGTTATTTGGAGAGAAAAAATGTCGTACCCCAAAAACAGAATACGACATTTTATGCTTAATTTTATAATTTAAAGACTAATGTTTAAGAAAAGTCTCATAATTTCTAGCAAGTAGGTGAGTTCTAACTTGATTAATTAAATCAAGCGCAACACCAACCATAATGATTAATGATGTAGCACCAATCCCTTGCATAGTTTTGATATTAGTAACATAACTAGCAAATGATGGAACCAATGCAATAAGTCCTAACCCTAAAGCTCCAATGAATGTTGTTTTAGATAAAATTTTATCTAAAGCCTCAGCAGTAGGTCTTCCAGGTTTAATACCAGGAATAGAAGAACCATATTTCTTAAGGTTATTAGCAATTTCTTTTGGTTGCATATTTGGAATAATTGATGCATAGAAGAAAGTTAATAAAACAATCAATGCAAAATATATCACATAATATATAAAACCATCAGGACTAAATACCTTATTCAACATCAATACTATATTTTGAATAGTTTCATTATGAATATTTGTTTGTCCTACAACACTTAAAACAGTAGATGGGAATAATAAAATCGCAATCGCAAAGATGATTGGCATAACCCCACCTGGATTAAGTTTAAATGGAATAAATGTGTTTACTCCACCATAAACTTTGTTTCCTACTTGCCTTTTAGGGTTTACAATAATAACTTTTCTTACAGCTTCTTGCATAATTACAATGAAAACCATAGTTGCAAAGAATATTGCAAGTAGTAAGAATAAACCTAATTGTAAACTAGGATCACGAGCAACTAACTGAGCCGTTCTTGCTGAATACAATGGAATACCTGAAATAATACCAACAAAAATTATAAGAGAACCACCGTTTCCTATACCTTTTTCAGTAATAAGTTCAGAAATCCACATAACAAGAATAGAACCTGCAGTAAGAGTCACAACAGATGAAATATAAAACATAGTATGACTAACTGTAATTGCTCCAGGAAGATGTGACATATAAGCCATAAATACAATAGATTGGAATGCTGCTAAAACAACAGTAAACAATCTAGAATATTGAGAAAGCTTACGTCTTCCTGCTTCGCCTTCTTCTTTTTGAAGTTTTTCTAAAGAAGGTATTACAACAGATAATAATTGCATAATAATCTGCGCTGTAATATAAGGTCCAATCCCTAAAGCAAATATAGAAACTTTTCCTAATGCCCCACCTGAAAATAAATCAAGGAAACCAATGATATTATTTCCACCTGCAATTCTTGAGAAAATTTCGTTGTTAATCCCAAAAATTGGTAACTGAACACCAAATCTAAATGCCGCAATCATTAGGAAAGTAAAAATAATTTTACTTTTTAGTCCTGATGCGTTCCACATAGACATAATATCAGCACTTGTAGGCATTTTAATGTTTTGTGCCATTATACTAACTCAACCTTTCCACCAGCTGCTTCAATTTTAGCTTTAGCAGAAGGTGATACATAAACTGCTTTAACGTTAAGAGCTTTTTTAAGTTCTCCATTACCTAAAATTCTTAAAGATTCACTTGATGGGTGAACTTTTTTAAGTTCTTTAAGTGATTCTAAAGAAATGTCAGTAATATTTAATTGTTCTAATCTACCAACATTAATTTCAGCCCAAACTCTTCTATTGATAAGTTGGAAGCCTTTTAATTTAGGTAATTGTCTGTAACCAGGCATTTGTCCGCCTTCAAAACCTCTTTTAGAACTTTGACCTGAACGTTGTCCTTCACCGTTGTGACCACGAGAAGATGTTTTACCCATGCCAGAAGCACGACCACGTCCAACTCTTTTTCTTGTAGAAGTAGAACCTTCAGCAGGTCTTAAATCTTCTAAAGTAATTTTATCTTTTGACATTGTTATATTCCTTCTTTCTTTAATTAATCTACTATTGATACTAAATGAGAAATTTTATTTACCATACCCATGATTGTTGCGCTGTCTTGGTGTTCAACAACTTGGTCTTTTTTAGAGAAGCCAAGAGCTGCAGCAATTTTTCTTTGAGCAGGTGATGTACCTATTAAACTTTTAACAAGTTTGATTTTAATTTGTTTTGTATTTGCCATTTTATTATATTCCTTATTATTTCATGTAATATTTAAATTCAAATTACCCGACTAGTTTAAAAGTTCAGACATAGTCAAACCACGTTTTTTAGCAACTTCTGCAAATGGAGTTAAAGATTTTAATGCTTCAATAGTTGCGTTAGCTGCGTTAAGTGGAGAATTAGAACCTAATGATTTTGAAAGAATATTTTCAATACCAGCTAATTCTAAAACTGAACGAACTGCACCACCAGCGATAATACCAGTACCTTGAGATGCAGGTCTTAGCATTACAGCACCAGCTCCTGAACGAGCTTTGATTGGGTGAGGGATTGTTGTTTTGAAAATAGGAACGTTGATAAGATTTTTTCTACCATCAACAATAGCTTTTTGGATAGCGATGATAACTTCAGCTGCTTTAGCGCAACCAACACCAACTTGTCCTTTTTGGTTACCAACAATAACGATAGCTCTGAAACTAAGTTTTTTACCACCTTTAACAACTTTTGTTACTCTGCGGATTTGAACAACTTGTTCTTTCCATTCAGATTCAGGTTTTTCTTCTTTAGTTTCGATTTTTTTCTTTCTTGAACGTGTTCTTTTAGCAGGTTTTGCTTCTGAAACTTCTTCTTCTGCTAATTCAGCTGCTGTTTCAACAGTTGCTTCATCAACTGTTACTTCTTCAACAACTTCTAATTCTTTGTTTTCTTCAGTCATGTTATACCTTTCGTAATTTTAGTGTAACTTTTAGCCTTTTATATTTTTACTAAATACGTGAAACACAGCCTATTTAAAGGCTTTCACAAAATATTTAGTTGTTAACTTTTCTGACAAAACAATATTAACCCAAACATACTTATTTTACAAGTGTTTTGATTAAATTTTTGTTACAAAGAGGGTAGGGGTAAATAGGGCTAAAGATAATTTTTTAATAGTAAATGAACGACCTTATATATTCCCCCGTCATTGCGAGCAAGGGATAAATGAAAATAGTTAAGTATAGTATTAAGGCACGCATTTACTTTGCCCTCCCTACGGACTTTCGGAAACAGTTCAGTTTGTTCCCTCTCCTGATAGGAGAGGGTTAGGGTGAGGTGCAATTTTTTGCACAATTTTTACTATATTAACGATGCTATAATATATTTACTTAACAAGAACTATTGGCAAGTTTTCTTCCTGTGCTTTTTGCAAATATTCAACAGGTAAATTATCAATATTATCGGTAAATATTGCTGTTATTTTAGGGTTAGATACCAAGATTTCATTATGCCAATTACCTTGACGCATTAAATAATGTCCATTATCACTATTTTCATTATCTCTACTTAAAAACTCTTTATAAGCATTTGCAAATTCTGGATCAATTTCTTGTAATCTTGTCAAGGTCATTGTATCTGTTCCAAGTTGTTGCTTTATATTCTCTAATCTTGCAATATATTTTTTATCAACATCTACTTCATTTGGTTTATATAACAAAGATTTCAATTCATTTGATATCATCGTTCTATGAGTAAATCTTTCTCCGCGTCCTCTATGAGCATATTGTCCATTATTTCTATAATAATCTTTGATTAGAGATGGTATATTTCTTGATTCAGAATATATATCAGTACCATATCCAACATATTGTTTATCATTTGGAACTTCGAATATAAAACCTTTATGGAATTGATTAGCTAAACCTGTTTGACCGTTTCCTATATATCCTGCACATATGATTTTATCATCTGAGAAATTTTTGAATATTTCAAAGTTTGCAAAATTTGCCATTCTACTTCCTCCACTTGACATTCCAGCATCAGGTGTATGAGCTAAAGCATAAAAATTATCAATGTCAGAAGAATGAACAACTTTTACATTATATTGAACTCCATCTTTTTCTATTATTTCATCTTTTGCATGTGCAAAATATTCATCTTGTGAAGTTTGAGGTAGTATAAAATCATTTGATTTTATTTCTTCAATTCTTTTTTCTAATGCTTTATCTAAGAATCTTGTTAAACCTTCTTGTTCTTTGCTAGAATAAAGCATTTGTGCCATTTCGAAATCATTTCCTTCTTTCAGATTAAAAGCTAATAAATCAAAGATATTCTTTCTTTCATCTGGATTATCTGCAGTTTTTGAAGTCGACATGAATTTATTAATCAAATCAGAAGATTCAACAATTTTGTATATTTTTTGAGCTTCTGAATCTGACACATTGAATCGTTTTGAAATAAAGTACGCATCAAATGCAGATTCTGATGTTGATCCTGATACTTTATCTGTATTATGTAATAATGTCGATAATAACATTACTTTTTTATCAGAAGATGATAAAGTATCAAATTTAGGATTTTGTACAACCTTTTGTAATGATTTTATAGTTGATACAGGTAAATTAGTTCCATCTACCTGATTAAATATTTCAGGCATAAATTTTGATATATCTTTTAATACTTGATTTAAAGCAGGATTATCTTTTGCTGTAATAAAGTTATTATCTGTATAATTATCAACTACTGTTTTAACTTTATTCAATATAGAAATTGTTTGATTATCTACAATATCAGAAACAGCTAAATCTTTATTTTCTGAATTTGGATATCCTGTAAGTTTGCCATTTTCTATTTTGAACCCAAAGTAATCTTGAATTTTTGCTTGTTCTTCTATTGGTAAATCTTTGATTAGTGATTGAACTTGAGAAACAAATTCAGAATGAGGTATTGATAGTTTAATATCAGTAAGGTTTGATAACTCCATTGATTTTAAACTATTTGCTAAATTATCTAAACTATTGTCAAATACTTTTTGCCCTGCTTCATTTAACGGCTTGAATGACATATTCAAACTTTGTGTGATAGCTTTTATTGTATTAGAATACCCTTCATCATTTATTGGTATTAATTTAGAATCTAAATGATTTCCTTTTAAATTATTTTTGTTGCTCAATAATTTGAATAATAAATCTTTCTTTTCAACCTTAGATAATTCTGTTGCAGATGATTTATCAATATAATTGGAAAAATCTATTAATAAAACATTATCTTGTATTGTAGTATTTGGCTTTGAATTTAATTTATCTAATTCTGAAATAAATTTTGGATTATTAACAAAATTTTTTATTTGCTCAAAATTGTTAGATGTCGTTAAACTAATAATTTGTCCAATTCCATTTGGAATTTCTTTTGAAAAATTCTTATTGGATAGAATAATATCTATTATATCTAATTTTGCTTTTGCTTGTTCTGGAGTATATGTAGAACTAATAATATATCCAGCATCCACCATAACTTTTTCATTATTAAATAATCTTTCATCTGATAGAATTTTATCGGCTATTTTTGCTTGTTCTGAAGTAGATATAGAAGAGATAATATATTCAACTCGTCCCATAATATTTTCATTATTAAATAATCTTTCATCTGATAGGATTTTATCTATTATTTTTGATTGTTCTGGAGTATCTGTATACTTAATAATATCTCCAGCTTTATCCATAAATTTTTCATTATTAAATAATCTTTCATCTGATAGAATTTTATCTATCATATCTGATTTTACTTTTACTTGTTCTGAAGTTTTTACACCTTCAATAATCCTTCCTGCTCGATTCATAAATTTTTCATTATTAAATAATCTTTCATCTGATATAATTTTATCTATCATATTAGTTTTTGCTTTAATTTCTTCTGTATTACTTATATTTTTTATAATATCTTTTAGATTTTCCTTTATTGATTTATTATTATAAGTTAGATCATTTAAAAATATTTTACTTATAAATTTTGCTTGTTCTTTTGCTATTTCAGCATCAGGTGATAATGTTTCTAGAAGGATACGATGACTAATTGGGTTATATTCTCTTGTTTCCATTTTTTTATATAAATTTACTAAATCTTCAGCAGATAAACCGGAAGATATTATATTTAAACCTTGCTTTTCTGTTGCCTTATATTTAGGAATTAAATCATCAGACATATCAAATTTATCTAAATAATCATAAAATTCATTTAATTTTTTAATTTGTTGGTGATATAAAATTGGGTCTGTTACTTCTGTAGAATGTTTTACACCTCTAGCAAGAAGTTTTTCGGATTCTTTATTGAATTCTTCAACAAAGTTTTCAGGAATATCATTTTTATTTTGGAAATATTCAGTTATATCAAAATTATCTTCAAAAGATTTTTTTACATAATCTAAATCATATTGTTTTATAAGAAATAATTCGTTATTGTTTTTAAGAATCCATGAAGCTTCTCCTACAGAATAACCTGTTTTTTGCATAACACCATATAATAATGATAATTCATAATCTGTAAATTGGGAATCTTCTAAGAATTCAATAACATCTTCATCATTTTTAAAACCTAATTTATTTTTTATAGTTTCAATGTTTTCTTTATTCATTCTTGAATAAGATTGAATATTTTCTTTTGAAATTGAATTAATACATTCAATTAAATCTTCTTTTTTAAATAAAAAGGGAGGAAAATCTCCATTAAAAACTATATAACTCATTACTATATTTAAATTTTTTTCATTTGTATTTTGTCTGATAAATTCAATATCAGAGTCTGAATATCCCATTTCCTTTAATATAGCATCAGTTTCAGCATTAGGTGGAATTGTAGTTTTTAGTTTAATTATCCTGCTATCTTCTTCTGGTTTATATTCCATTCTAACATCAGGTCTATCAGAGAGAGCTTTAAATTCATTATATTTTTTATAAAATGCTTCCATTAGAGCAGTTTTTTCTGTTCCTGCTGGCATATTTTTCAACTCATCCCTGATAGCCGAAAAATCTTCTCTTGATTTAGCATTATCTAATTTTGATTGAATACTATTATCATTTTGTTTTACTGTTGTAAGAACTTCATTTACCCCTACACCTTCATTTACCCCTTCATTTACCCCCTCCATTTCGGAGATAGCCTTATGGAGTTTCATCGCATCTGCATCAGTTAAATCTAATGCAGAGAAGGTTTGTTTAATCTCTTGAATTGTAGCTGATGGGTTTGATTTTAATCCTCTTAATTTTGATGCTAATTGTTTAAATGTAGCTGTACCACCTAAAGTTGTTGTAATTGACATTACCCAATCTGTTGTTGTTGCACCATCTTTTTGTAGAGCATAAGTCGTTGCTAAATCTGTTGCAACTTC
>CALVEW010000054.1 GCA_944326645.1 Candidatus Gastranaerophilales bacterium | reverse complement strand
TATAAACTAATATAATTAAAGAATATACTCAAGAGGACTTGACAGTATACTGTTAAGCCCTCTTGTTAAGTTTTGTTAATTTTATATCTTTATTCCTAAAGTTGAAAATAAAAAATGCCGTTATAAAAAACATATAACATTTAAAGGAAAAGGAGTAAGGATATGGGTTTAGCAGCTTCTCAAGCTCGTTTGTTAAACTTAACAGCTAGAATGCATGATATTGAGTATAAAGCTCAAAATTTAGAAGCTCAAAAATTACAAATGGCAAACGAGTCAACACAAGTTTACAAAGAATATGAAACAGCATTAAACAAACAAAAAGTACAATTCAAACATATTGGAGCAGATGGTTCTGCAGTATATAGAGATGCAAGCGTACAAACGTTAATTAATGCAGGTTATCAAATAAAAATACTTAATGGAAATCGTTGGTACGATTATAATAACGTTGATGGAACTTGGCAACGTTTTGAATCAACAATGCAAGAAGTAACTGTAACTGCATTAGCTAATGATCAAAATGCAGGAGCAATTATTAATGAAGGAGGTACAAACTACAAATTAGCAAAACCAGCATATACAGGACAAACAACTATATATGCTTATCAAGAAATTACACCAACAGCAGAAGATACAGCTGCTACTGCACAATTAGACACAATTGATCTAACAAGTGTTGAAGTACTAAGAAATTTAGTAGAAGCAGGATTTATCGTATTTGAAAAACCTATGACAGACGGAACTATTGAGGAAGTAAATATTGCAACAGATACAAATCTTCAAGAAGTTTCAGATGAAACTGAGTTAAAAAAAGCAGAAGCAAAATACGAAGCAGACATGAGAAAGATTGATGCTAAAGATAAAAAATTCGACACAGATTTAGCAGCAATGGAAGCAGAAAGAAATGCAATTAAAACAGAAATAGAAACATTAAAAACAGTAGCTAAGGATAACGTTGATAGAACATTCAAGTTATTCTCTTAATAAGGCTCAAATTTATAATTTACCCACAAGAAAGCACCGATATAATATCGGTGCTTTTTTCATTCAAGATAAATTGCACAAAAAAAAGGATGCACAAGCATCCTAAAAATCCAACTATCACAAATCAATTTATATATTATAATGGTTTATTCCATAATGATTCTGCAAATTTGCTTTGTGCTTGAGCATCTACTGACAAAGCAACATTGTTTGGAGTAAAGATGAATACCATTTCACCAACTTTTTGAGCTGTTCCGTTTAATGCATGTGCTGCACCACAAACAAAGTCAATAGTTCTTTGTGATTGGTCTTTATCTAATAAATGTAAGTTTAAAACAACTGTTTTTTTATCTTTTAAGTGTTTTACCATTTGACCTGCTTCACCAAATGAACGAGGTTCTACTATCATTACTTCATAACCTCTATAATTTGGGTGATTAACAACTTTCATTTCTCTTGAACTTTCAGTTCTTGTAGAATATTCAGGTTTTGTTACTCTTAAAGCACTTCCTTCTTCTACATATTCTTCTTCTGGTCCAAAATCAAAAGCATCTTCTTCATCTCTTGTTAAGCCTTGAGTTAGAAAATCAACTATTCCGCTTAATTTTTCTGTTATTGTCATCTTTCCTCCGATTATTTAAATAATATTCTTCCTAAACGTATCATTGTAGCGCCATTTGCTACTGCTCTCATATAATCATCGCTCATACCCATTGATAATTCCTGCATGTTCAATAAATATTGCTTGTTTAATTCTGTTTTGATTTGTAAAGCCTCATTAAATACTGAATCGAGTTCCTTTTCGTCTGCTCCTAAAGGAGCCATACACATTAACCCGTTTATTTCAAGATTTGGTAAGTTTATGATTTCACAAAAATTGTTATAAAGCTCTCTCTTGCTAAATCCAAACTTTTGAACCTCTTCTGAAATATTTACTTGCAACAAGACTTTTTGAACTTTATTCAATCTTTGAGCAGATTCTGAAATGCATTTTGCAAGTTTTACTGAATCTACTGATTGAATATAATCAAAATATTTTACAACTTTATCAACTTTATTTGTCTGCAAGTGCCCGATAAAATGGAATTTGGAGCTATTACGAATCTCTTCAGGCAATTTTTCAATTTTTTCAATTGCATCATTTGCTCTTGATTCTCCAAAGTCTCTTAATCCGACTTCATATGCTTCTAATATTGATTCTAAGCCATAATATTTTGTTACAGCAATTATATTTGGTTTATAAGGTACGATTTGTTTTTTTACACGTAGAAGATTCTCTTTAATACTTTCAACTGACATTATAATCTCCTCTACATTATAAAATTATATCTTATCGCTCATGATAAGACAAATATTCAATTGTAAAACTTTTATCCTCCTTTCATAGATTGCCGAAACCCATGTTTGACATGCAATTCAGCTTATTTTATTTTATTAAGTTATATTAAGCAATGTTTGTTTGTTAAATATTTGACACAAGTATCACTTATATAATTTAATTTTTTAGCATGTTAATTCAAAACTATTGTCCTAGATAAGATAAAGTTTCCAGAATTGAACTTGCTGTAGAGAATACTCTAGAGTTAACCTGAATAGCACGTTGAGCAATAATCATATTAGATAATTCTGTTGCCATGTCAACATTAGAGCCTTCTAAACCACCTGTCTTAATTGATCCAAAACCATTACCGCTAGACATTCCGTAAGCAAATTCTCCGGCATTTGGACCTATTGTCCACATATTATCTGTTTCAGCGATTAAACCTCCGTTATTAATTACAGTACCTAATTGAATTACCATATTTGCAGGTTCTAAAGTAGTACCACTCATATCTAAATCTGTTCCTGCAAGCCCTGATGATGTAATAATAACACCTTCTGATGTTGTATATTCCCACATAGCTCTGCCGGCATCATTGAATGTAACTGTCAATGTTGAACCATCATTATATTTTGCAGTTAACACCCCTGATTCAGATACCGACCAATCTGTTCTTTTAATAGCATCAGCACTATTAAATGTATCACTAACTACAGCTGTTTGGTTTAAATCAGAACTATAGAATAGTGTTTGGCCCTCAGTTGCTGCTTCTAGAGCATCAGTAAAACCTGTTTCTGATAAAAAGTTTGATGATTGCCCCTTTTCAGATACTGTAATTGATTCACCTGAATTATTTACTAATTGAAGACCTCCATCAATAATACTAAACTGTATATCACCATAACCTTGAGAATTAAATTCATTATTAACACTATTTACAAAGTCTTGTAATGATGAAGTTAAATCCCCTTCTCCAATCGTATATGAAAGTGTTTTTTGCACATTTCTTACAGTTACATTACCATTTGTTGGGAAAGGCCCTTTAATATAAGTTCCATCATCACCTTTATAATAAGTATCAGTAGGAGATAATTCCCCGTATAAATCTGTCATTGCAGCTCTATCAGCAGTTGATAATGCTGACATATCCATTTTTGAATAAGTTACTTCTGCAGGATCACCTTCTTTATATATATAAGTATCAGGCGCACCATCTGCATTAAAATCTGCAATAGCATATGTTGAGCTTGTTCCACCTATATTAAAAACAAAAGTTCCTTTTTGAATACCATTTGCTAAAGCATTTAATTCTGTTAAAGTTTTATTAACCATTTCTGTTCTATTAGTACCAGAAACTGCGACATTTAAAAGAGAAGGAACTCTTACTGTAACATCAGAAGTTCTTGAGGAATATTCATTAGTTGTACCTACAACTTTATAACCTGCAGCAGTTACTAAATTACCGTCAGAATCGAGAGAAAAATGTCCGTCACGAGTTAAATATTGGTTACCTGTTCCATCTTGAACAACAAAATAACCGTTACCTGATATCATCATATCAGAATTATATCCTGTTTGTTGAAATGTACCAGACTCAAAATCACGAGAAATTGATGCAACTTGAGTACCCAAACCGATTTGTCGTGGATTTGTACCTCCACCGGTTCTTGTTGCTGCAGAACCATTTGATATCGTATTTGAAAATAATGTTGAAAATGTAACATTAGCAGATTTAAATGCTGTCGTGTTTATATTTGCAATATTATTAGCAATTACATTAATCTGGGTTTGCCCAGCATCTAATCCTGTTTTTGATGTGTAAAGTGCCTGACTCATTTCTCTCTCCTCTAATTATATTGTCTAGTTTAAAGTCTTTTTATAATAAATTAATTATGATTTTTCTTCTTCTTCAGTATCAGTACCAACTTCACCTGGAAGAGTAACAGCGGTATCACCACCACTAGTTCCCGGTTCACGAATATTTTGAACATATGCTATAGAATAATATTTTCCATTTACTTTTATTTTTCCTTCTCCACCATCAAATGTAGCTTCAGTAACAGTACCGGTTATAACTTCATCAGGTTTTTCAGGATCTGGAATAATATCTACTTCTTTACCAATTAATGACAATGTTTGACTTATACTACTATTTTGGACTACACCATTTACTAATTCATTCATTGCCCCTGCTAATGCTTGTAAACCCTCATTCATTTGAGTCATTTGCTCTAATGATGAATACTGAGCAAGTTGAGCTAACCATTCTTGATTTTCCATTGGTTGAGTAGGATCTTGATTTTTCATCTGCTGAAGCATCAAATTCAAAAACATATCTTTGTCAGATGTTTCAGAAGTTGTTTGAGTTGCTGAATTGGCAGTATTCCAAGTTGTTTGGTTCTGCATTGACATTATTTCGTTATTTACACTTGATACGGTCATTTTACTGTCCTCTATTATTTTACATCTTCATTAATGTTTTCATTGTCAAAAGAAAGCATTTGCTCGAATGATTCCTCATTCTTTTCTCTATTATGCTTTTGATCTTGAGAATTTTGTTTATTTGAATTTTGATTTTCTTGCTCTGTATAATCCATTTGTGAATTATTTTCAGTATGACTTATTTTTACAGATACATCATTAACCTGAACACCATGAGCTGTAAGAGTATCTTTTAATTGAGAAATGTTTGTATCTAAAATATCTTTTACATTTTGAGATGATACCAACAATTCTGCAGTCATTCCATCTTTAGTATTTGCTAATTGTATTTGAACTTTTCCTAATGATTCAGGATTTAATACCATTGTTAACTTTGTATTTGTAGTATTATTTAATGATTGCAATTTAGTATGTATTTGAGATATTATATCCTCTTTTGAAATATTTGAATTTGTCATTGTTTGAGATGTTAATTGCCTTGTTGAAATATTAGAAGATATTCCTGAAATTTTTGAATTTCCAGCAGAATAATTATCTCCTATTGTATTAGAGAATTTAACATCACTTTTGGTTATTTCAACATCAAATGAAGAATCTGTAGTTATATCATCTGCAGAAGAATTATTCTTTTTTAATCCTTCTCGATGGTTTTCTGCATAATTTTGTTGTGGATCATTATCAGATTCTAATGATATATTTTCAGCATTAACTTTTGAATCATCATCTGAGTCTAATAATGAACCTTCGCTAATTTTATTATCTTCCGGAAGAGTATCATCTTCTATTTCATTATCAAAAGATGTTTCTACATCTTCTGTAATTTCAGGCAATTCATCTAAAACATCTTGATTTTTTTCAAGTTCATCTCCTGAAACCATTTCAGAAGAAATATTTTCTACTTTTATTTCTGAATCTTCATTTTTTTCCATAATATATTTTACAGCCTGCTCAGCTGAATTCATAATTGAATTATTCTCTATATTATCAGAACCACTTAAATCACTAGTTGATATATCTTCTATTGTTATATCTAATTCATCAATTAACTCTTGTGAAATTAAATCTTTTGATTGCTCATTAGATTCTATATCTTTTAGTTCATTAATATCAATATCACTAATTTTTACCATAGAAGTTGATATTGTTTCAGACGTATCACTTGTTTCTTCCAACACATTGAACATTTCTATTGTATTAGTGTTCGTACTATCAGATAAAATATTTTCAATATCTAAATCAACATCTTCATCTATATTTGAGTTCTCTTGTTGTATATTACTTAATAAACTTGTATTATCCAAAGATAAGATATTATTATCTATATTTATATCTTCAACTAAAAGACTTGTATCTTTTTCTTGTTCATCAAATGATTCATCAATTTTAGTATTATCTGCTTGTTCATTATCTGTTTCAATTACTACTTCTTGTTCATTATTTTCTGTATCTGTTTCAACAGTATTTTCATTCAAATTTATTTCAGAACTTTTATCACTAGAAGTCGCATCATTAGTAAAATCATTATTAAGCTTCTCATCCGTATCTGACAATGAAGAATTGTTATTAACTTTATTATTATTTTTTATACCTGATGACAAACTCTTATTATCTTTAACATAATTACTATCAGAATAATTCCCCTGTTTAGAATTATTAGACGTTGTTTCAAAATTTAGTTTATTTTTATTTTTTGAACTATTAGCTAATCCAACAGAAGAAGAAGATGATGATAATGATGAGATATCATTTTCTTTATTTAATGAAACATTTTGCTTTTCATATAACTGATTTGCTGAATCCATAGCAAATTCAAAACTATTTACAGATGCATCAGCATATGACTTACCTGATGTAGCAGATAAAATGTTTAAGATTGAATTATTATTGTTATTTATTATTTGTTGTGCCATCTAACTAACCTTATATCTGGTTGTAACCATATCATCTATTTCTTTTGCTAATTTTGTTTCAATATTTTTATAATATTCTTCTTCTTGTTTTTCTTTTAACTTTTCTAAAACTTTTACCTTTTTATATATCTCACTTATTTCTTGTTGTTTTGCTTTTAATATCAACTTTGTATTTTCAATAACTCTTAATTGTTTTTTTGCATCTTGACTTAGTTTTAATAAATACCCGTTACTACTGGATATTGTTGCTACATCGAGCATTGGTGAACTACATATATCTTCTAAAGATGCCAAAGTTTGAGATTCTTGCAAATAAATTTGTTCTAATTCTTCAATTTGCTCATTTAGTCTTTTAACAATACTTGCCATTTCTTGTTGCTTTTGTTCCAATTCCTTCTGACGAACATCCAGAACGGCCTGCAAACGAAAACTAAATTTTTTCAAATTTTAACCTCTCTCCAGTGATAATATAAGACATCACCATAGTTAATTTACATCATTTAGTACATCAACTACATCATACGCACGGTGGATATTTGTAAAAATTCATTAAAGTTTGTTTTTCATTTGCGAAGATAAAACTCTTGTAGTAAAATCAACTTATGGTTAGATTTTTACAAAATTTAGATAGAGAAAATATTTCCAAAACAATATATTCAATATTTAAAATTCAAGAATTTTTTACTGATATTCAGAATGTTAATCATCCAAATGTTGAAAATTGTGTGTATGCAATGTGGCACGCTCATCAATGTTGCGTACACGGATTTCCAAATCGAGAAAAAGTTAATGTTATGATTAGTCGTTCCAGAGATGGAGAAATCATTGCAAAAGTTTGTGAAAATTGGGGTTTTAAAGTTGTTAGAGGGTCTAAAGGTAAAAAAGGAAGTACCGAAGCTACACTACAAATGATTTCTGAACTAAAAAATGGTAACTCCGGTGCAATTATGGTTGATGGACCAAGCGGGCCTGTTAAAGTTGTTAAAGATGGTATTGTTAAAATTGCAAAACTATCTGGTGCTCCTATTGTTCCTGTATATTGGTATTCTTCTAATTTTACATTTTTAAAATTCCCAACTTGGGATAAATTTAGGATTCCATTCTTCTATACTCATCTAATTAATTTGTATGGAGAGCCCATATATGTAGATCCTAATAATACGGATGAACAAGATGAACAAATTAGATTAAAAGTAGAAAAATCATTAGAAGAACTTGAAAAACAAGCTCCTCAAAAATTTAAAGAGGTATTTAGATTCGGCATATGGAAAAAGAAAAAATAACTATTACTGCCATTCAAATGGAATCAATTATTGGAAATAAAAAGGCAAATTTCGATAAAGTTGCAAATTTAATTGATAACAATCTTAAACAAAATACAGATATTTTAATTCTACCGGAATTATGGAATGTCGGTTGGGCTTGTGATAAGTTTATTGGAGCTGCAGAAGAATTAGAAAATAGTGAAACTATTAATTTTCTTGCAAATTTTGCAAAAAAATATAATACAAATATTTTAGGTGGAAGCTTTGTAAATAAAATAAACGATAAATATTTTAATACTTGCCCTGTAATAAATAGAAAAGGTGAACTAATAGCTACATATAATAAAAATCATTTATATTCATATTATGATGATTCTGAAGGAACATATATAACAAAAGGTAACAACCCTGTTATAGTAAATATCGAAGGAGTAAAAATCGGATTAACAATATGTTATGATATCAGATTCCCTGAAATATATCGTGCATATAGAAAAGCCGGAGCGGATATTTTAGTTAACATGGCCGCGTGGCCGCTATCTAGAGCTATACATTGGAATTCTTTAACTCAAGCAAGAGCTGTTGAAAATCAAACATATATGGTTGCTTTAACTCAAACAGGAATACTTCCAACTGGGGCAAAGAACTTAGGACATTCTCTAATTTATGATTATAGCGGAAATATACTTGATGAAATTAACTCAATAGAAGGTTCTGTTTCTGCTACTATAAATCTATTTGATATGTATGAATTTAGAGATAAATGTACTGTCTTAAAAGATATCCAAGATAGTTATGAGGTTTTATACAATGAATAAAAAATTAAGTTTATTTGCTATTTTAGTATTTCTTATAAGTTCAAATACAGTATTTGCAAAAGATTTTACAAAAGATTTAAACTCTGTAATATCTCAATCAAACATAAATAAAGGAGCAATTTCAATATCAATTCAAGATATTGAAGATAAAAAAACTTGTTATGAACTTAATCAAACAATCCCAAGACCTCCTGCTTCAATTCAAAAGCTTATTACTACACTTCCTGCAGTTGAAATATTAGGTGAAAATTATAATTTTGAAACTAAATTATATAAAAATAAAATAGGAAATTATATTATTGCATTAGGAGCTGATCCATATCTTAAATATAATGATTTAAAAAATTTAACTAAAAAAATGCCTGCAGAAGTTAAATCTATATACATCGATGATTCAATTATTGATGCTCAAGAGTGGGGTGAAGGTTGGCAATGGGATGACGACATTAATCCATTAATGCCAAAATTTAGCGCATATAATATTGATAGAAATACTATTAATATTTTTATTGAACCAACAATGGAGAATGCTCCTGCAAATATAATTTTTGAAAAAGATTATCCTACATCTTTTATTAATAATGTTATTACAGGAAATAAAACCGAATACAAAATTGAAAAGAAAAGCTATGAAGCTCCTGACATTATTACAGCTACAGGAGTAATTAATAAAACAGTTACAGTCAAAATACCTGTAAACAGTCCAAAAAAATATTTTAAACTCAGATTAACTGATGCTCTACTTGACAATCAAAAAAGTAATAGTGGTATTTTCTATAATAAAAAACTTACAAATGATTATCATCTTGTTGATAAAGTTTCACATAACATTTCTCAAGCTAAAATTGACATATTAAAAAACAGCGATAACTATGTTTCTGAAACATTATTTAAACTTGCAGGTGGTAAATATAAAAATACTACTGGTTCATTTGAAGCAGGAAAAGAAATGTTTAATGATTATTGTAAAAAAATGAATCTTGACAATTCTCATATAAACATTATGGATGCGAGCGGTGTATCAAAAAACAATTTAATGAATACAGATTTTATGATAAATTACTTACTAATAAATAAAGACCAACTTGAACCAATTATGGCAACTTCAGGAGAAGGAACAATGGCAGATAGACTTCTTTATTTAAAAGGTAACATTAAAGCAAAAACAGGAACCTTAGCTAATATTAGTACGATTACAGGATTTGTATCTACTCAAAATGGTCATAAATATGTTTTTTGTATAATGATTCAAGATTCAAAATCTGATAATAAAGATAAAAAATTACTAGAAGATAATTTAATTAAAACTCTTTATCTTAAAGGATAAAATAAAAAGTGCAGCAAAAAATGCTGCACAGAATTCAATCAACAACTTCTTTTTTTCATCTAACTCTTA
>CALVEW010000053.1 GCA_944326645.1 Candidatus Gastranaerophilales bacterium | reverse complement strand
CAGATAAAATCTATTATCATCATACTGGTTATCCAGGTGGTTTAAAAGCTGCTAGCGTTAAAGAAGTTCGTGAAAAAGACGCTACAAGATTAATTGAAAAAGCAGTTAAAGGTATGTTACAACACAATACTTTAGGTGCTCAACAATTCACTAAATTAAAAGTTTATTGTGGTTCTGAACATCCACATGCAGCACAAAAACCTATCGTGATAGAAAAGGAGGCTAAATAATGGCACAATCTAACGAAATTATGGCAACTGGCCGTAGAAAGACATCTATCGCAATAGTTAAACTTGTAAAAGGTAAAGGCAGAATTTTCGTTAATGGTAAAACATTATCTGCTTATATCGGAAACAGACCAGCTGTTGAGATGATGATATATAGACCATTAGTTTTAACTGATAATCAAGATAAATATGATGTTAAAGTTAAAGCAGTTGGTGGTGGTGTAGTATCTCAATCAGGTGCTATCCGTCATGGTATTGCAAGAGCATTAGTTAAATCTAACGAAGAATATAAAAATGTTTTACGTTCAGAAGGTCTTTTAACAAGAGATGCTAGAGTTAAAGAACGTAAAAAATATGGTAGAAAAAGAGCAAGAAAACGTTTCCAATTCTCAAAACGTTAATATTCAAATTTTATATCATACAAAAAGACCGGTTTACAAGCCGGTCTTTTTTATTCTTTTTGTTCTTCTAATTTTTCAACAAGTGCATTGGTTAATTTATCAATATATTTTAATTCTTTCTTTTTTAAAATATTATCTGATTTAAGAGTTTCTTTATTAATTTCTAAATATTCAGCTAAATTTTTGTAAGCTGTATCATCTTTTAATTCCTTTGCTTCATCAAGAAGCTTTTCTATTGTATCTAATATATGGAATTGGTATTTACTTCCTGTTAGTTCAAAGAATTGTTTATCTGAACTTTTTGTATTTATATTTTTGATTAATTCTTTTATATTATTATCTTCGCTATAATAAGCTTCAGACGCAATTCCATTTATAGCTATATCGTTTCCTGAAATAGCTTTTGATATTACTGAGTCATTTATTTCATTAAAAATAATACTTCCATCATTATTTATAATTAAGATATTTTCTTGTTCTATAAATTTTTGTTTATCTTCATTCCATAAGTAATGAGTTCTTTCTTTTTCACTATAGAACCATCCGAATTCACTACCATGAGTACTTCTTAGTTGATTATTTTTTGCTTCTGCTTCAGCTTTTTTTAATTCTTTTTCATCAAGTTTTTGTGGTTTTCGGTATATTTCTTCTCTAATTTCTGGTTCAATATTTATTTGTCTTACATTGTCATCTACTTTATTTTTAAGCTGAGTATTATGCCTTATTACATAAACTTTGGCAGTATTTATTGAACAATCTCCACCATTAAGTTTTATTTGCATATTGCCATTTTCGTAATCTGCAGTAATATTTTTAGGGAGTTCTAATTCTTCAGGAATTCCTAGAGCTTTTTTTATGTCTTTTTCGTGTTGTGTTTTTGTGATGTATGTATTTTTACCTTTTGTCGTTTTGGCAATAAGTTCTTCTCCTAATGTATAGCTACCATCAGGATTTGTAATTACTTGATATCTTGTTATTTCATCGTTTTTATCTTTAACTCGAACAATTTGTTGGTCTTCTTTGTCATTAACTGTTCTTTCAAGAACTTTTGCATTAACTTCTTTTTCTAGGTCTTGGATATAAATAAATTTCTTTTTGAATATAGAAGAACGTCCATTTTGTGCAATGTTTCCGTTATTATCTTCAACTGTAATTTTTATTTTTTCTTTAGGATTAGTTACGCTATCAACTTCTGCTTCTTGTAAAGCTGTTCGTTTTCCTTTGTTATAGTAATATTCTTCTTTTTCTCCATTACCTTTTGTATTGGCATTATCTTTAACTTTTCGTTCTCTATTTCCATCTCTTAGAACAATTTTTTCTTCTTTTGGAGTTGGAGTTGTTTCAGGGGTTGGGGTTGGAGTCGGGTTATCATTTTCTTTTTCTCCAATATATTTATCTTCTCCTGTTGCGAGTTTTGTCATACTTGATTTTTTTAAATCATCAAGGAGTTTTTGTAATTCTTCTTTTTGAAGTTTACCATCTGAGCCTGCATATTTTTTAAATACTTTACCGATATTGACTAAATCTTTTGCATCAATATCTACTCCTGATGCAAATTTTCTTGCTCCGGTTTTGTTTTTTACAGAATTTGCTTCATTTTTTGCAGCATTTAGGTAAGATATTAATTCTTGCATATCAATACCATCATCTTCGTTTGTATTGATGGTATTAACGATAATTTCACCTGTTGTTTCTGTTTTTCCTGATTGTTTATCAAGTGTTAATGTAGAATTTTCAGCGTTGTTCATTAGCATTGATGCAAATGTTTGTGTTTGAGATACAGCTGTTTCATCATTACCATGGGTTATAGTTCCTGTTTTGGCATCATATTTCGATTGCTCATTTACATTATCCCCATGATTATGATATCGATGAGTGTTATCAGTTGATTCTGATTTTGCAATAGCTTGTTGTAATGTTTCTTTTGTTTCATCACATTCAAATCTGAGAGGATTTTCCCTAGAAGAATTGTCTCCCCTCATTTTATAGATTTTACCATTATATTCAATTCCGTCTTCAACAAGTTTACAACCTGTGGGTAAATCAATATTTGAACCGTTTTTGAGTTTACCTGTAAAGTTATTATCTTGAGTTATATATTGAAAAAAGCCTGATTTTATATCTTCTTTAGTTGGTTTTGTTTTAGGTTTAGTATTAGGAGATTTTTTTATCTCAGGAGGTGCAGGAGGAAGACCGTTTGCTTCGATTCTATCTGCCTCATCATCAATATTATATGGATTATCTTCTTCACCTTCATAGATTTCCGTTTGATTTTCTTTTATATCATCTATTCTTATGGCTCTTTTTTCATCATCAACATGATATGTTTTTAATCCGTCGTCTTTAGTACTTTTACTATTTTGATCATAATGTACTGTTACAGTAGAATTGCTGTTACTTGATTCTTCTCCATATTGTACATCTCCAATATCTCCGCTTGCTTCTTGTGATATCGCATCATCAAGCGTTTCACTAAAATATTTGCTTGCTTTATATCCATTTTCTGAAATTATTTTTTGAGTTTCAGAACCCTTTTTACCTTTTCTGATATCTTTTCTTGAAATTTCTCCATTCTCATTTTTATCTAAATCAGCAAAGGCTGCTCTAAATTGAATTTGTTCAGATTCATCTAAAATGTTAGCATCACCATTTAAGCTGGCAAATTTAGAGAATATATCCATAGCTTTTTCTTTATATTTAGCTTGTTTTCTATCACTAAGATTTTCAAGTTTTTTATCTAATTTTTTTTCAAACTCTTGTCGAGTGATACCATTTTTACTAACATTGTTTTGGTATTCGTAGCCCATCTTAGTTCCTCGTATTTACACTTCATTATTCATGTAAAGTCTTAATTTAAAAAGTAATTTCAGGGGATGGAAATTTTGTAATATTTCTTAATAAATAAAAACGGCAGATGTAGTTGGACATCTGCCTGTTAATAAACGGTTTGATAATTTCATTATAATATATGGGGCAAGGATAAAAGGAAGTAAGTTCCTTTTCCTTTTATAAGGTTTGTATATTTTTGAGTCTATTTATTATCTACCAATATCAACTGCTTTTGTAGCCATTGATTTAGTAATGTTTATTACCGCAAGGTTCGCTTCATAGGCTCTTTGTGCTAAAACAGCATCAGCCATATCAACCATTGCGTTAACGTTAGATGAACGAATATATCCGTTTGCATCTGCATCAGGGTGTCCAGGACGATATATTTTGTCACCCATTGTTGGGTCTTCTACAACTCCGTTAAATGTTACTCCTCCTGTTAAATAAGGAAGTGTTCCTGTTCCAAATACATCATTTTTCATCTGTCCAAGAACTGCTCTGAATGAATTTTCATCTGTGGCATTTAAGATAGGAATTTTTCTTACATAGTTTGGAGTATCTATGTTTGCAATGTTTTTTGCGTGAATGTCTAATCTTATACCGTGACATTTTAAGGCATGTGAGCCTATGTCCATTGATTCCAATATACCCAAAATGTGCCTACTTTTCTAAGTTTATAACTGTTTTAATTTGTGTAATTATATTAGACATACGTCTTGATGCCATTGAATAAAGAATCGCATTTTTTTGCATTTCTGTTAATTCGTTAGCAGGGTTTATTTCTTCTTGCTCATAATCAGGAAATACAGGGCAAGGTCCCATTCTTTGAGCTAGTTTTGTTTCTAATGGACCTGTTCCTAAGTATGAAGCGAAATCTAAGTGCTGTCTAACATAACCAGGAGTGTCTACGTTAGCTATGTTTGCACCTAGTGCTCTTTGTTGTTGGGAGATTAATCCTAACGCTAATGATGTTCTTCCTATACTATCTAAACTTGCGTAAGACATTAGTTAAAACTCCTATTCTCTAATGTTAATACCTTTGTTGTACATATCGTCTGTTACTTTTAAAAGACGCATACTTGCAATCATTGATGCATTAAGTCTTAGCATATCATTTACTTCTGCATATATATTAGTGTTTGAATTTTCTGAAAAACATTGTTTAAATCTATCGTGTGATAAAACAAGTTTTGGTTGTCCTGATGTTTCTGTTGCAACCATTTTGTTGTTAACACCTTGTTCCAATTCTTCTGGAGCATCAAATGTAACAAGAGGAATTGTTCCAACTTTTTCTCCAGGAGATCCTGCTGCATCAAAACTCATAATATCCCCGTTAGGTTTAATTTGGAATTTATAGCAGTTAGGTGGGAATTTTATACCATCTCCTACAATCCAGTCATCTAATGTGTATAAATATCCATCAGCACCTCTTTTGAATGCTCCATCTCTTGTATATTGTGTTTCACCATCAGGTGATGTTACAGGAATATACCCTTGTCCATCAATTGCAACATCATAAGGATTGTCAGTAATTCTTAAAGAACCTTGTTTTGCATCTGTTCTTATTGCACCTTCAAT
This sequence comes from Candidatus Gastranaerophilales bacterium, assembly GCA_944326645.1. Classification (GTDB taxonomy): domain Bacteria; phylum Cyanobacteriota; class Vampirovibrionia; order Gastranaerophilales; family Gastranaerophilaceae; genus UMGS1585. The sequence continues at coordinate 5,135 of CALVEW010000053.1, read as the reverse complement.
ATAGCCACTTTCTTTAAGCATTTGTTCAAAACGAACGCATTTATAACCTGCTGTATTATAGTTTGCTAAGTTGTTTCCAACATATGCAAGTCTATCGAATTGGTTAGTTGCGTTATTAATACTTCTTCTGATAATAGCTTGAGCGTTAAACATTTTTAATTATCTCCTTATGATGCAGAACCTAATTGGCTTATTGCTTTTTGCATATTTGTATTGTTCATTATGAACATTTGTCTATTTGCTTCAAAATTTCTAATTGTTGGCATTACTGCTAAAAATTCATTTTGAAGTGATACGTTAGAATATTCGTTGAAACCTTGTTTTACATCAGGGTTCATAACTGCCATTCCATTTGAATCAACTATTCCTAAGTATGCAACAGGTTCAAGTTTACGTTTGTCTTTGTTGAAAATGCTTACTAAACCTTTTTTATTTATTACAACTTCTTTAACATCTTCCGGAATTCTATGTAATCTAATTGGAACACCGCTATCTGATAAAACTTTATTATCTTCAAGGTTTAGTAAGTTCCCGTCTTTATCTAACTTAAATCTACCATCTCTGGTTAACTGAATTCCGTTGGGGGTTTGAATTTGGAAATAACCTTTAGTTGCTAGTGCTATATCTAGTGGTTTTTCGGATGTCATAATACGACCAACTTTTTCATCTGTGTTTCTTGAAATTCCGTCAACCCCAAGATATTCTGCAAATGAAGATACAACAGCATCTTTTCTTTGGTATCCGATTTTGTCGAATCCAACAACATTCTCATTGGTAATTCCCATAAGTTCTGTTGCTACATGCATAGCTCTTATTGAAGAACGTACACCAAGTTCACAATACCTGACTCCACCGTTTATCTTCATATGTTACCTCTCTAATTCATTAGTTAAACTATTTTCATATATCGGATTATATTTTTCTTTTATTAGGGGTTGTTAGTTAAAATCCTCTATATGTATTACCCTATATTTGTTTATAATAATTATTTTGTATAAGTCAAATTTTAAATACATTGCTATAAATTATACTTAAGTTATAGGTTATAATATAATCATTGACGTTATTGTTATATCAATGCTAATATACATTTATGGTGAATGTAAGTTTAGAACAATTAGCAGATAAATATTTTGATGATGGTAATTTATTTGAAGCTGAAAATCTTTATATGAGAGTTTTGGCAAATGATAAAATAAATAGAAATGCTATTTACAAATTAGCTTATATTAATGTAGGAAAATTAGATTACGATAATGCAGAAATGCTTCTTGAACATGGTTTAAAAATTGGAGCAGATTTAAAAATGCTTAAATTATTAGCTTATGTTAAAGAAAAACAGTTTAAACTGTATGATGCGATTGTTATGTATGAACAGTTATTGGAATTAGAGCCTTCTGAAGAACTTTTTGTTATTATTGGTAATTTATATATTCAATTAGAATTGTATGATAATGCTATTCATATATCTAAAGAATATGTTGAAAAATTCCCGTCTATTATGTCTTACAGAAGATTATTTCTTATATATTTAAATGTTGGTAAAATTAATGAATTATCTGCTTTAAAAAATGAAATAATTGAAAGATTTCCTAATAAAGGTATAGCTTTTAATTTGTTAGGAATGTATGAAGAATTTGTTGAAAAAAAATATGAGCAGGCTCAAAAATACTATGAAAAAGCTGTAAAAATGGGTGTTCCTACTGCAACATTTGATTTAGCAAAGTGTTATAAAACATTGAAAAAATATGATGAAGCAGAAAAGTCTGCAAAAAGAATATTGAATGATTATCCTAATAAAAATGATGTCTTAAATCTTTTAAAAGATATCAATTTTATAGAAGGAAAAATGCGAAAAGGTTATAAATATTATTTAGAAAGAGATTTAAATAAAGATATTAAATCTTTAAAAAATAAGTGGGATGGAAAAATATATTCAGATAAAAAAATATTGGTTGTATCTGATTGCTCAGATTCAGAATGTATTAGAAATTTACGTTATTTACCTCTTTTAAAAGATAAATTTAAACAAGTAGTATTATCTTGTTCTCCGTCTATGCAGTCTTTTATTGCCTTTAATAAAATAAAAAATATAATACAATCAGAAGTATTTAATACAGAATATGATTATTACGTATTATTATCTGAGTTACCTTTTTATTTGAATTCTGCATTTGAAAATATTCCACAATTAAAATTAAAATCAGAGAAAATAGATATTGATTCAGAAAAGTTAAAAGTTGGACTTTTATGGAAATCAACAGGAGATAGTATGAAGGCCGTAAATATTATGTCTGTTGATATGGCAAAATATTTTTCTGAATTGTTTAAAATTGATAATGTAGAATATTATTCGTTCCAAAAAAATGATATATTTGATGTTATACAAAAATATTCACAGATAAAAGATATATCTAATGAATTAAATACAATAGAAGATTATGCAAAATACATTAATAGCATGGATGTAATAATAGCAATTGATTCAGAGGTTCTTCATCTTGCAGGAATATTAGGTAAAAAGGCAATTGCCATGATACCTTATGATGCTGAGTGGTATTGGTTCAATGATGATTCAAAGACTGTTTGGTATAAAACTGTAGAAATTGTAAGACAACATATTGGTGAAGATTGGAGCGGTGTTGCTAAAAAAATAGTAGAAAAAGTAAAGGCCTTAGCTAAAAAATAATGTTAAATATAAAAAAATTAAATAAAGCGTTATTATATGTAAAAAATAAGGATTTTGATTCTGCAGAAAAAGTTTACTATGAGCTTTTACGTGAAAATCCAAATGATGATACTGTTTTGTCATTTTGGGGGTTATTTAATTTAAAAAAAGGTTTGTTTAAAAAAGCAGAAAAAATTTTAGAAACTGCATATAATCTAAAGAAGTCTCCTGCAACTATTTCAGCACTTGCTCATACAAAATTTATGCTTAAAAAATATGATGATTCAATAATTTTGTATGAAGAACTATTCCGTTTTGATAAAGATTCAGAAAAAATTTACCAAAGAATAATAGAGTGTTTCAAGCGATTAGAAATGTATAATTTTGCAGGAGCTTATTGTAAAAAGTATTTGTTAGTTCATAATAATAGTCGTCATGCTCTGTCTTTAATGACTCAAAATTACATGGATATAGGTGATTATAAAAAGGCTGAAGAATATTGTGCAAAAACATTAGAATTATATCCTGACAATCCATCAAGTTGGGTTAATGCAGGTTTTTTACAAGAATTGCTATATTGTAATGAAGAATTTGCTCAAGAATGTTATAAAAAAGCAATAGAAAATAATGATAAACAAGCTTATTATCATTTAGCTGTTAGTTTTCAAAAAGTTGGGAAATATAGAGAAGCCGAAGATTATTATAAAAAGGCTATAGAATTTTATCCGGATGATGAAGATGCAAAAGCTTCTTTGGGTTGTTTGTACTTTGCTCAAAGATTATTCAAAAAAGGATATGAATATTTTATTCAAAAAAATATTCTTCCTGATTATATACATTGCAAAAATTTTAATACTCTAGAGAATGGTAAAAGACTATTTATAATTGCAGATCAAGGTTTTGGGGATGCAATTATGTATTCAAGATATCTATTATTTTTAAAAGAAAAATTTGATAGAATTGTAGTGCAAGTTCGTAAACCCTTATTATCTATATTTAAAAGAAGTTTTGATGGTATAGAATTTGTTACTGAAATTTTAGATCAATCAGAATATGATATATCAATGAGTTTATCTTATTTACCTTACTTTTTAGATATGGATTTTTATAATATTCCGTATTCTAAAGGTTATTTAAAAGCAGATGAACAAAAGATAAAAGATTATAAAGAAAAATATTTTAGGAATGATAAATTAAAAGTAGGGATATGTTGGAAAGCCGGCGATATGCGTATTCGTGCAGCTATCCATCGAACAATTAACATAGATTATTTTAAATCTTTATTAGGGATAGATAACGTAGAATTCTACTCATTTCAAAAGGATGACATATTTAATTCTCTAGAAAAATATCCACAAATAATAGATTTATCAAATACATTTGAAACTTTTGATGATACAGCTGCTGCAATGAAAAATCTCGATATAATGATAAGTGTTGATACTTCAAATATTCATTTAGCAGGTGCATTAGGGGTTAAATCCAAGTTATTAATTCCGTATTGTTCAGATTGGCGTTGGTTTGATAATACAGAAAAGACAGAATGGTATGATTCTGTTGAATTAATAAAACAAATTGAACGTCAGGATTGGTTCAAAGAAGTTGAGATTTTAACTGATTATGTAAAGAATTTTTAAACCTTGTTTAATACTAATCAATTTTTATCAAGATAAATACTTTATAAAAGTAAGGTTAGGTTATATTAAATATAGGTGTATTATTATGGGAAATGAAATTAATTCTTTGTGTACTTTTAATCCAATGGCTCAACAAGCATATCAGCAATTTTTATATTCTCAGCAACAACAATATCAACAAAAACAGAGGAATGAAAATCCTTTATATGATTCGGGCTATTCATTAGTTTATCCTGAAGGTTATCCTTCAAAAACTCAGGAAAAAACAAATAATCCCAATTATAGTTTTAATTTTGCTTCAAATCCTTATTTTAGCAATCAGTCAATATTTAATGGCGATATATTTGCAGGTAAGTATAGTAATGATATTTTTGCTAATCAATTATTATCTTCTAAACCTTGGGAAAAATTTACTTTAGAAAATCAAATTGGAGTTACAGGACAAGCCTCAAATTATTTGCAATCAGGTTCTCAATTATATCCTCAAAACACTTCATATCAGAGTTCTAAAGCCCAAGCTAATGAATTTACATTTACTATTTAGTAAATAAATAAAATTAAAATCTCCCAAAAATTCAGATGTATGTTATAATATATTGAACAATGAGGTTTTAATAATGTTAAGTAGAAAATGTAAAATAACTTATGTTGCTCATGGTGCAACAATATATACAGAAGATTTTAGATTATGTAATCAAGAAAATTATCCACCTTTAGAAGAAAAAGGTCAGGAAGAAATAAGAAAGATTTGTGAATACATCAAAAAAAGAGGGGTAAAAAATGATAAAATTTATTCAAGCCCTGCAACAAGATGTATACAATCTGCTCAA
>CALVEW010000052.1 GCA_944326645.1 Candidatus Gastranaerophilales bacterium | reverse complement strand
ATAATTCCTGATACAATACCACTATATATTGGTAATCCACAAGCTATTGATATCCCGATAGCCAATGGAAGTGCTATCAAAAATACGATTATTGATGCTAAAAAGTCTTTTTTTATTATATTCAACATGCCTGTATCCTTTATTAATTGAGCCTTTACTGCATATTAACATATTTAGTGTAATTTTTACAATTAAGAAATGTAACAGATTTTAGGGTAATCCTAAAGTTTTATAAAAAAATACCGATATACACACCAAGGGAAAAATTACTATCACAAAGAATTAAAAGAAGGGTGTGTATCAATATGAAAAGAACAATCATTGCTTTATTAAGCGTGCTATTTTTTGCTGTCTCTCCAGCATTTGCATCATATAATCTTAAACATTTCTCAACAGATGAAAAAATCTTAGCAGCATTAACAGTATTAAATAATAATGGTGGCGAAGAAGTTCTTGATAATCTTGCAGAAAACGGTGTTAAGATAATATTCTATGATTTAACAATGATGGATTTTAATTACTCCAAAGATTATGCAATCGCATCTGTTGGAACATTAGGAGAAAGATATATTCTAATCAATTCCAGATACCAAAACTCTCCAAAAGAAGCTTTAGCTTGTCTAATCGCTCACGAAAGTTTCCACAAATTAAAAAGGGCAACATTTGCAGAAGAAGTTAAATGTACACAAGTTGAAGCTCGTTACTGGCACAAATTAAAAAATCAAGTAACTAACACTACAACCAATGAATTAACAAACCGTTTAAATAAACTTGAAGCATTATACTTAGCATCAACACCTAATAATGATAGAATAGCTGATTCAATAATTCACAACCAATTCTACAGAGCTCAATTAGCTATTAAATAATTAACATTTTACAAAAACTGATTTAGGTTTCTTACAAATTGGACATACATAATCATCAGGCTCTTTAGTTATATCTCCTTCATAAATATAATTACAAATTGTACATCTATAACATAATTCAGAATTCACTTTTTCTTCTACATAAGTCGGAGCAGTCTTAGGACTGCTTCCTTTTTTAACTTTATGATAATAAGCATAAGTCATTGGAGTATCACCTTGCAAAATATCACCATCAATTATTCGCCCTAAAAATATCGTATGTGTTTCTGTTTCCATTTTATCAATTATTTCACATACTATATAACCAATTGCATCTTTTAAAACTGCAACATCATCTGTTATTTCATATTCTATTTTTTCAAATTTATCAACCGTTTTACCTGTTTCAAAACCAAATACGGGAATTATATCATCATTTACATGTTCTCCAAGAATTGATATAGCAAATTTCCCGCATTTTTCCATACATTGGTGAGTATAATTTTGATGATTAATACTAACAGCAATAGTGTCATACGAAACTTGCATAATACTATTTGCAATACAACCTGTTGGTTTATTATCATTCATTGTTGAAACAACATAAACACCGTAAGACAAATCTTTAAGAACTTCATTATTCATATAACACCTCGCTTGATGTTATTATAATAAATTTTTATACATACATCAATAAGATATATGTACATTAAATTTAGCCTCAAAAATTCTAATATTCCACATATATGTAGATTATTTTATAAATTTTAAAAAATATGTTAAATAAACATATAGGAGAAATATCATGGAAATTAGAAACATAATAAAATATATTTTATTCTGTAAAAATACTACACTTACACAATTAGCAAATTATCTAACAATTGCAACTAATAAAAAATATAATGTAGACTTACTATCTAAAAAACTTATAAGAAAAACCTTACGAGCAGAAGAATTTAAACTTATTCTTGAAATATTAGGGTATGAAATCAAAGTTGTAAAAAAAGTAGAAGAAAACTAATGTTTGTAGAATAATTTTAATTTGTCTAAATTCTAATTCAAATATTTTTTAATCAAAAGTTTCTTTAGTGCTCTTGCATTTACACTCTGTTCATCTATTTCAAGAATCTTATCAAGTGATTTTATAGCTTGTTTATAATCACCCATATTCTTATAAATTACTGCCATGGAATAATGAGCATCAATAAATTTGTCATCAAACTCAATAGCTTTTTCTAAATCCTCTAATGCTGATTTTAATTCCTTTTTATCCTCTGTTTTGGTCGCAAAAACTATCTGAGCGCGATTAAAATATGCATCCACCATATTCTTATCTATATCTATTGTCTTTGAATAATATTCATATGCCTTTTTATAATTTTCTTTTTGAAATTCTAAAATCCCTACAAACATATAAACAGGTGCAAAATCAGGTTTTAACTCTATAACTTTATTATATGCAGCCATTGCCTCATTAGTATTTCCAACATTAGCCTCTTGGATTCCTAAGTTGAAATAATATTTGTAATCTTTATGACTATTTTCTGCATTCTTTAATAAATCAGAATACTTTTCATCTTCTTTTAGAATTTTAATTAAATCCTGTTTATTATATTCTGCTATTTTTAATTTTGGAGATAACATTAAAGCCATATCATAATCATTCATTGCTTTTTCAAATTCGCCCTTATGGAAATATGAAAAACCTCGATTGTTATATGCCAAAGCGTTTCTCTTATCTAATTCTATAGCTTTTGTATAACCCAATATAGCAGAGTCATAATCTCCTGCTTCATCTTTAGCATTTGCAAGATTAATTATTACTTCAATATTATTAGGCTCTATTGATAAAGCTTTTTCAAAATTCTTTAATCTTTCATCTGCGTCAGTTGATGCTACACCCATATAGAAATAATAATCGTATTTTGTTCCTATACGTTTTAAATCATTTCTTATAAGCTTTCTTGCTGATATATAATCCTTTTTGACAATACAATCATCTATCTTTGATAATAATTTTGATTTATCCATAAGATAATTATATCAGTAAAATATTTTTAAGCTATATCGTAAGACTTTGGCATATCTTGTTTAAAATGATAAGTTAAATATTCTACAGAATTAGTTGGGTTCATATTTGGATTTTTGAACTGTTTGAATGCTTCACCTATTGGCATCTTAGCCAAATTCTTCATTTCTTGAACCTTAGCTGCTGATTTATATTTTGCCATTATCTGAGCTAAATCTTTTACCATAGACATCATAAACATAGGATTATGAACATCATTACCTTCTGCTTTTCTTGCCAATAATGATTGTAACAATCCTTCTAATGAATTATAAGCTGATTTTTGAGCTTTGTTTAAATTCAACTGAGAATCATTTGGAATAATATTATGTTCTCTCATTATATTAGAACTTAATTTCAAGAACTCTTCGTTATTAATTTTAGATAACTGAGTTTTATTATCAAAGAACATTTTTTTCAAAGTTGACTCTAATATTTCATTAGCTTTTTCTGGAGTCATTCCTTCCGGTAAAATTGCACCATCTAAAGCATATTTAGTTAAATCTTTCACATTCGCACGTTCAATATAATTTGTTAACTCGATAGAGCGTAATGCTTGTTCTTTTGATATGTCAACAGTATTACCGGTATCAATTAACGTAAATAATTTACCTTTCTTGGATTTTAATGCCTCTAAATCAATAAATATATTTCCTGGGTGAATATCAGCATGCAATGTTTTACCATTCTTATCAACTTTATTGAACTGTTCTACTAAAACATCCATATAACTACTTAGTAATCGTTTGATTTCATCAGGTTTTAATTCTGATATGTCAAAATCTGGAGATTTTGCTTTTAATGCTTCGATTTCTTTATCAATTTTTGATGTATCAAATCCATATTTCTTACGGAACATCAATTCATTATATTTTACCAATGTATCTAAACTTATACCTTTAGCTTTTTCCATTACATAGATACCTTGTTTAGCCTCAATAGGAACTACAACATTAGCTTTTTTAGTATATTTAGCCAATTTTTGAGCAGCTTTCATTTCATTTTCAAAATCAACTTCTTTTAAAATTCCATCTGCTAAATTGTTAATATTTTTGATTAAATAATTTTGCTCTTGAGTTAATTTATCTTTTGGAGCTCCTTTAGTTACTAATTGAATAAACGCTTCTTTATCCTTTTGAATTTTTGCGGCATCAATACCTTCTTTTAGAATCTTGATACAAACTTCTTTCCCTGAAGCATCTTTTGCCAAATAACTTTCGGCTATTGTTCCAACCCCTAATAATTTTGAAACAGTATATTTTTTATCATCACCTATTAAGTTATTAATTACTTTTTGTGCCTCTTCCATTGTTCTTGATGGTGGACAATTTTCTTTTAAAGCTTTTTCTAAATATGTAGTACCGTTTGAAATCTGTAAGAACTTAACTGCAAAAATATTTTCGTCTGTTAATTTTAATATTTGTTCTTCAACAGAAGATCCACTACGAAGAATATTGTTTATTGAAGAAGAATTTAACATCAAATCTTCTAATTCATTATAAGCAGTTTGGTTTGAATCTAATTTTAATGGATTCAATTTTGCATCTTTTAAATCATTTACAACTTTTTCTAAATTCTTAACCAATACTTTATTGTATCTTGCTTTTTTGAATGCAGGAATAGCTACTGCAATAGCAGCAACTGTATTTAATGCAGCATTATTCTTTAATGTTTCAGTAAAATCAAAGAAAGATTTTTTACGATTATCATTTTGATTTGTTGCATATCTTAAGCCTGTATTGGCTGCTACATACATAGGTGCACCAACAATACCACCAGCCAAAGCTGTTACAGGAGCTAATAATCCACTAATAAAACCTGTACCAAAGTTTTTAAGCTCTTGTTTGCGTTTTGCTTTACTACGCTGTTTTTGTAATGCTTTTAATTCTTTTTTCAAAGCCTTAATTTCTGTTTTTGGAGCTTTTTCTGCCTTTTTCTGTTTAATCTGAGCCTTCAAATTCTTTTCAGCATCTGTTTCTTTAAATTCTTTTGAACCAATTCTATTAACCTGTAAAGCCCATTGCTTAAACATGCCAGCCTGTAATGCAGCAACACCTGCAGCAACAGCAACTAACTTACCTTTTGATCCAACAATAGATTTTATTGGCTTAATGTATTTATCTATTTTTGGAATATCTGAAAGCATACCTGGAACTGCATTTAATTTGAATCTTGCATTCAATTTATTCCCAAAGTTTTTTACTGTATAAAATGTTGAAACACCAGTAAGACCAGCTACAACATCTCCAAATGCTTGTGCTGAATTTTCTTGTGATACACGATAATCCGATATAGTTTTCTTGACAGATTCTTTATCAACTTTACCATTTTCAAATTCTGCAATTTGAGCCTCAACTTTTTTTGAACCCAAACCAAAATTTGTTATATTTTTAAACTTGTTATACAAACGTTCAAATAATCCATTTTTCTTATGTTGCAAAACAAACTCATCACGCAATTCCTTTGCGTTATTTGGTGTTGTTATATAATTTGGCTTTGGTTGATTATCATTCCCTTTATTAGTTTTATTATTGATAAATGTATGATTTTTTATCTGGCTAACAAAATTATCCATTCTTGTTGACATAAAATATCCCACCTTAATCTTACTTATATTTTTATAAAGTTTTATAAATAAATTAAATTGACAAACAACAAAAAATATTTTTAGAATACTTAACATATTATGAGCAAAAAATATTACTTAGTAGGAAAAACAATAAACCAACCATTTAAATACTATGAAGGAAAAGCTACAAGACTAGCTAATGAATTACCATACACAGTTGATGAAGTAGTAGTTGGAATAGTAGGAGAGAAGGGAAAACGTAAAATTACGACCTTTCGAGATTCTAATGGAAAAATTATAGAGCGCTCATTTGATTTTAAAAATAAGGCATATAAAAATAGAATATATACTTATAAAGACTATGCAATAGGAGAAGAAGAATATGTTAATTCTACTATTATAAAAGAATATTCTTTACCTCGTACGATAATGCAAGTTTATAATAATTTTAAAGAAATGTTCCAAGAACACGGGATAAAAACAACTCTTTGGAATAAAGATAGAATTCAAACAAACCATATAGCTGAAAATATTAACAACGGTAATAAAGTATTTTCTAAAGTTGATATAGAAAATAAAGCAACACAAGATTTTCAAACACATACATTTATAGAATACCCTCAAATCATCAATAATAAACTAACAAAAGGGAAGAATAAATTTTTAAGTTTTAAAGTTAAAAAAGATGACAACCAATACATTGAAGGTTCAGAAAAACATAGAAATATAAAATTCTCTATAGATGATAAATATTTAGGATACCGTGCATTAGACATTGATGATATGAAAGAACCAATAACAAGAGAGTTTATTATAAAAAGAGGATTGCATCCTGAAGATTTTAAAATCAATACAAATTATACAGAAAAAGAATATCCTGATAAATTAAGCGCATTTTATCAAAACGGAATAATATGTTTTAATAAACTTTTCCCAACAAAAAGCAAAGACCAACTTGTTGCAACCTCTAGACACGAAGTAGAACACGGTTGGCAGTATTTTCTTGACGCAAGAAACACAGGTGGAAGAGGTGAATTCTATGAAGGAATTGCACAAAAATATGGAAAACCTGAAACTCCGGAACTGCAAGAAGAAGCTCAAAAGTACACAGAATCTATTGAAAATTATGTCCCATTTGATAAAAATTATAAAGAATATCTAAAAAATTATATTGAAGTTATTGCAAATAAAGCAGGTAAAGAAGCTAAAGATGAATATAACCAACAAGGCAAAGCTATTAGAAATACTTTCAAACATATCCCTGAAGAAATGCTTTAATTAATAGATTGCAATTTTTAGACAATTATTATTTTTATCTTCAAATAGCTTATAAGCTTCTTCTATTTCCTCTAAAGTATATTTATGAGTAATCAAAAAATCAGTATTAATTTTACCTTTTGAAATATATTCAAGAAGCTTTTTACAATGGATAGCATCAACTCCACCTGTTTTAAAAATAAGATTTTTACCATACATTTGAGGTAATGGTAAAATCTGATTTTCTTCATACATAGCAACTAAAGCCACTATTGCATTTGCTCTTGCTATTTTCCAAGCAAGTTCGAAAGTATTATTTCCTCCAGCTGCTTCCACTACACAATCAACCCCACGATTTTGAGTTATATTATTTATTTCAAATTCAATATCACAATCATTTGGATTAAACACATAATCTGCCAAATTTAATTCTTTTGCCAAATTTAAACGAGTATTATTGATATCTATTGCAATAATTTTTGAAGGATTAAATAGTTTTGCACAAGCCATTGAACATAAACCAACAGGTCCTGCTCCTATAATTGCAATTGATTCATCTTGCTTTAATTCACAAAGCTCAACTCCAAAATATCCACTTGATAAAATATCACCAACAAAAAGAGCATTCTCATAACTCACATTATCAGGAATCTTTGTTAATCCCATATCTGCAAAAGGAACTCTTACATATTCAGCCTGACAACCATCTATTGAACAACCTAATTTCCAACCCCCATTTTCGCAGTTATTTATAAATCCGCGTTTACAAAAATAACATTCCCCACAAAAGGTCTCACAATTAGCACTAACTCTATCACCAACAGATAAGTTCTTGATATCAGAACCTAGCTCAACAATCTCTCCAACAAACTCATGCCCTAATACTGTTTTAGGAATAGCTTTTGGAACGAAACCTTTTATTATATGCAAATCACTTGTACAAATAGAAGATAACATAACCTTTACTATTGCATCTCTTGAATCTATAATTGTTGGTTTTTCTTTATCTATAAAATTTATTTTATTATGTTCCCAAACTAATGCTTTCATTATTATATCCTATTTCTCTATCAATATTTTGATACTTACTGTTGAAAAATTTTTATTATTATATTTACTTTCTAACTCTTTTTGCAACTCAACGGACGGATATTTTGAAGTATGCCAATCTCGAAATTCTAAAATTTTAAAACCTGAATTATCTATAATATTTTTATAATCATCATATAATAATTTATTCAAAGTCTTTCTATTATAAACTCCATATGAAATATTAAAAGCAGTTTTTTTATCATAGTTTTTAACTAATTCATTTTCAAATTCTTTTTCTGAAAAAACTAAATGCTCCCAACCTGACAATTTTACATTATTAAAATCAATTATTCCACCTGTTGGCAACGGGCAATATATATGATGACCTTTATAACAAGACCATATTGGACCAAATAAAGCAGATAATTTTCCACCCTTTTTTAGTAAGTTATACATATTTTTAATCCCAATATCTAAACCTTCAATATGTTCAAACGCATTAGTTGAAAAAATTAAATCAAAATCTTTTTCTTTATCAAAATCCAAAATAGATGCTTTATAATGCTTATAACTCTCATCAAAAACCTTATCTTCTTGTATAATAGGATCTACACATACCCAAGATTTTACACCTAGAGATTTACATACCTGATAAGGTGTTTGCCCTCCCACTTCCAAAACTTTTTTATCTTTGAATAAATCTTTTTCAATACAAACATTCAAATGATTTTGTTGCCAAATTGGTAATTCATTCAAAAAACTTAAACTCAAAATTCCCCCTAATTGAATAACTAAATTCTAACGAATAAAGAAAAATAATCAAACATATAATAAAAATATAAATATTTAATATAATAAACTTTTAAATATTCTTGATTATTGATACACTATTGTTATGACACGAATAATTGCATTAGTAGATTGTGATTCGTTTTTCGTAACCTGTGAGCAGGCAGTAGAGCCTAAACTCAAAGGTCAACCTGTTTGTGTTCTTTCAAACAACGAGGGGTGCGTTATTTCACGTTCTCGCGAAGCTAAAAAAATGGGAATCAAAATGGGAATGCCATATTTTATGGCAAAAAAAGAATTTCCAAAAGCTATATACATAAAAGCTGAACATGAGAGATATCGTTGGTTTTCAAAGCGTGTAATGGATTGTTTGAGAGAATTTTCCCCAGATGTCGAAGTTTATTCCATTGATGAAGCATTTATTGATTTAACAGGAACAAGGAAACTTTATCAAAAAAATTATATTAATATCGCAAAAATGATAAAGCAAACCATAAAAGAAAAAACAGATATTGATGTATCTATTGGGATAAGTCTTACTAAAACTTTAGCAAAACTAGCAAGTGACAAAGCTAAAAATACGGATGGAATTTATGCAATAGGTTCAAGAAAAATTATAAAAGAGATGAGAACAACTAAGGTTGAAGAAATTTGGGGAGTTGGTCGCCAAACATATAAATTCTGCCAAAGATGGGGGATTCTAAACGGAACAGATTTAATATCTCGCTCAGATGAATGGTTAAAAGCAAAACTTGGAAAAGTTGGAGTTGAATTAAAACATGAACTTATAGGACAAGTTGTGTCACCTGTTTCAAATAAATATGAACCTCCAAAATCTATTCAAAATACATCTGCAATAGGTGGTTTTACATCTGATATATCAGTTATAAAATCAGAAATTTCTCGACATATTCATAATGCTTGTTCAAGATTAAGAAAGCATAACGGTAAATGTACCATAGTTGGTGTTATGCTTAGAACAAAGGATTTTTATGTTTATACAAAGCGTAAAACTCTACTTCAACCAACAAATTTTGAATTAACTGTCCAAAATGAAACAGCTGAACTTTTAGATGCAATTTATTCATCAGGTACACTATATCGAAGTACAGGTATAATGTTAGAAGGATTAACTTATAACGCAGAAGAGCAGTTATTTTTGTTTGATACTAGTTCAGACAAAGATGAAAAACTTGCAAAATGCATTGATAGAATTGAAGAAAAATTCGGTAAAAACTCTATCAAAACAGGTTTTTATAGGGGAAAATAATTTAAGCAGGTAAGCTGAATTTAAACTCTATATTTACATTTACCCCTACCCCTAGACCTAGCCTTTGAAGTAGTCACAGATTAGTTCTTTTTTCTTTGGGATAAATTTCTTTACTGCTTCAACAAGTTTGTTTTTTTGAGCGTCTTCTAATTCTTTCTTTAAAATAGCTTTTTCTAAAATAGCTTTGTTATAAAGGCTTTCACACAAATCAGATGATTTTAATCTCATCTTAAACTTTTGGATTTGCGATTCTTTTTCCTGTATGTGTTGTTGTAAATGTTTCTTTTTCAAAATCGTATTCCTTTGTTAAAAGTTTAGCATTTTTTTTATTTTTTTTAATCAACTTTTTAGACTAATTAATATACAGGAGTTAAAGCATCTATACCTAATTTTATAACCCCAAGGTTAGGTGGTAATAAATACATCTTATCTTCTGTTAGAACCTTGCCAAGAGCTTGTTTAAGGATTTCTTCGTTTAATCCTTCTATGACATT
>CALVEW010000051.1 GCA_944326645.1 Candidatus Gastranaerophilales bacterium | reverse complement strand
TTCCATTGATGTTGTAAACCGTGTAAAAGCTAGAATGGAAGAATTAAGTAAGGGATTTCCTAGTGATGTAATGTATGCAGTACAATATGATGATACGCTATTTGTTAGAGAATCTATTAATGAAGTAATCCATGCTATAATTCTTGCAATTATTTTAGTAAGTATAGTTACATATTTATTCTTAGGTAGCTTCAGATCTGCATTCATTCCATTCTGTGCGATACCTGTTTCTTTAATTGGTGTATTTATATTCATGGGAATGTTTGGCTTTTCTATTAACTTGCTGATTTTATTTGGATTAGTATTAGCTGTAGGTTTGGTAGTTGACGATGCTATTGTTGTATTAGAAAATACTCAAAGGCATATTCAAGAGGGTAAATCACCTAAAGAAGCAACAGAAGTAACAATGGAAGAGGTATTTGGTGCTGTTGTTGCAACATCTTTGGTATTGATGGCTGTATTTGTTCCTGTATCTTTTATGACTGGTATTACAGGTCAAATGTTTAGGCAATTTGCTCTTTGTTTGGCAACATCAATTGGTCTGTCAACTCTTGTTGCATTAACATTGTCCCCTGCGTTATGCTCAATTATTTTAAAAGGTGGGCAAGAGAAGGCTGATTTTGAATTTATACAAAAATTTGATGATTGGTTCTTAAAAGTTAGGGAATCATATTTGAAAACTGTTCATTACTTCGTAGCATCACCGAAAAAAACATTAAAGTTTTTATTATGGGTGTTTATATTTATTTTATTTATGTTTTTTATTATTCCAAAAGGTTTCTTACCTACAGAGGATAAAGGTGCTTTATTTACTCAATTACAATTACCTGATGGTGCTTCTGTTTCTCGAAGCGATAAAGTTGGTGCTGAAGTTGCAGAACGAATTTCTAAAATCCCAGGAGTAAAAAGTACATTAGAGGTTGCAGGTTATTCAGGAGAAAATACAGTATTAATTGTTTCAATGTTAGATGAATGGTCTGAACGTAAAAAATCTTCATTATCAATGGAAGCAATTCAGCGAAAAATTGGTCAAGAATTTGCCAACTTTACAGAAGCAACCGTTGCAACATTCCCTCCTGCCTCAATTTCAGGTATGAGTATGTTTGGTGGTTTTGAGTATAGATTATTAGATAAAGGTGATAGGACTCCTGAAGAATTATATGAAGTAAGTAAGAAATTCTTAGCAGATGCTTCTAAAGATCCTATGTTCCAAAGGCTATTTACAACATATAGTGCTGCTTTACCACAATTAAAAGTAGTTATAGATGAAGAAAAAGCAATGTCGCAAGGTGTTGATATCGCATCTATTTATAACTCATTATCAAACTTTTTAGGTGCAACGTATGTTAATGACTTTAATAAGTTTGGTCGTGTTTATCGTGTATATATTCAAGCAGATGCACCTTATCGTGTAAAACCAAATGATTTGAGTAAGTTATATGTTAAAAATAACAAAGGTGGAATGGTTCCATTAACATCAGTAGTTCATACTGAAAATGTAATTGGGCCATACACAATTACTCGTTATAATATGTATCCATCTGTAATGATAAGTGGAACTCCAAGAAGTAACATCAGCTCCGGTCAGGCGATGGAAGAAATGGAAATGTTATCAGATAAACTATTACCTAAGGACATGGGATATAGTTGGTCAGGAACATCTTTACAAGAGAAACAATCTTCAGGGCAAATTGGTCCAATTCTTGCAATGGCTTTAACATTTGTATATTTATTCTTGGTTGCATTATATGAAAGTTGGACTTTACCAATTGCCGTAATGCTAATATCTCCTGTAGCTTTAGTTGGTGCATTATTCTTCCAATATATTTCAGGTTATGCTCTTGATATTTATGCGCAAATTGGACTTGTAATGTTGGTTGGTTTAGGAACTAAGCAGGCAATTTTGATTGTTGAATTTGCAAAAGATGCGATGGAAAAAGATGGCATGAATTATATTGATGCAGCAATGGAAGCTGCAAAATTAAGATTTCGGGCTGTTATGATGACTAACATTGCATTTATCTTAGGTTTGTTACCATTAGTATTTGCACATGGTGCTGGTGCAGGTAGTCGTCATTCAATTGGTATGACTGTATTTGGCGGAATGATGGCTGTATCTTTTATCGGTAGTATTTTAGTCCCTGCATTCTTCGTAATGATTAATGTAATGAAAGAATGGTATTATGCAGATGGAATAAAAAAACTTGCTAATATTATAAAAATATTTGGTGGTGATTTAATTAAAAAACTTATTGAAAAAATTAAGGAGATGAAACGTGGTAAATAAGGTGAAAAAATTTATAATTTGCTTTTTATCATTAATATTATTTTCATCTTCAGTTTTTTCAACTGAAATAGGTAATACTATCGATAAAACAGAATATCCTGATTCTGATATGGTTCAACCTAATAAGCAAGATGATTTTGTTATAGAAGGAAGTGTTGCCAAATATATTGATGTTGATTTGGATGATTGTTTGAAATTTGCACTAGGCAATAACCCTAAAATACAAGCAGCAATTCAAGATGTATTTGCTTCTGATTATCGTATTAAACAGGCATGGTCAAATTGGTTTCCTTCTATTAGTTGGCAAACAGGTTATACAAGAATTAAGCAATTACAGTTGTCTGATGTATTCAATAGAAATTTAGTTTTTAATTATTATGTATTGGGAACAATTTCACTATCAGAAATGTTGTATGATTTTGGTGTAACTCAAAATACTGTAACAATTCGAAAGTTAGAAAATGAACAGTATAAAATTGTATTAACTGAAACAGTTAATACTGTTCTTAGAGATGTAAAAAATGCATATTACAATGTTCTTTTAGCATATGAACAACAAAAAGTAGCAGAAGATACTGTTGAACAATATGAAAAGTTCTATGAACAAGCAAAAGCATTCTATGAAGCAGGAACAAATCCCAAAGTAGATGTCACTATCGCAGAAGTTAATTTAAGCAATGCTAAATTGACATTAATACAAGCTGAAAATGCTGTTGATATTGCAATGGCAAAATTAAATAATGCTATGGGACTTCCATATATGAATAAATACAATATAATGGATACCCTTAAATATAATCCTTGTGAGTTATCATTAACACAAGCTGTTGAGATTGCTAAAAAATCAAGACCGGATTATCATTTAGCAGAAGTGAAAGTGCAAACTGCTAATCAAAATGTTAAATTATCTAAAAAAGCTTGGTATCCACAATTGCAATTTGATGCTAACTATTCAATCGGGGGTAAATCTTGGGTTTCTAATTACGGTTATAATATAGGAGCTTATTTGAATTTCCCTACTGTTAATGGAATGTTGATAAGGAATCAAATTAAAGAAGCTCAAACAATGCATAATAAAGAAATTGCAACATCTCATCAAACTCAAAATGATATATATTTAGAAATTCAAAATGCATTTTATAATTTGATAGAAAAGAAGAATAAAATACCAGTTTCAACGTTACAAGTTAAACAAGCAAAAGAAAATTATGATTTGTCCTCAGGAAGATATTCTGTTGGTGTTGGAAATCCTGTAGAGTTGAAAGAAGCACAAGTTCAATATGCGAATGCAAGAATGCAATATAATAATACCTTATATGAGTATAATACTGCACGTGCTGATTTAGAAAAAGCTATAGGTAAAAATATTATTGCCGGATCAATTGAATTGAGTAATAAAAATGAAAATAATGTTCAAAAAACAGTTACTGTTAAAAAAGTAGAAAATAAAAATTGTGAGAAGAATTGTGATAAGCCTGTTGTTAAACAAAAAACATATAAGAATAAATTTATAAGAGGATTACATAACTTTTTCTCATATCCTGATGATATTTCTTAATTGATTGTCGTATTTGTTTAATATAATATAGAATCAGGAATAGTTAACGATAGGAAAGGAAATAAAAATGTTAGATATTAAACTTATTAGAGAAAATCCGGAAAAAATTAATGAGTTATTAAAAAGAAGAAATCCTGACTTATCGATAGATGAAGTTATAAAAATTGATGAAGAACGTCGTAAGGTTCAAACTGAAGCTGATGAATTGAGAGCAAAAAGAAAAAATGATTCTCAAAAAATCGGTATGATGAAAAAGAATGGTGAAAATACAGATGCAATACAAGAAGAAGTTAGAGCATTAGGGGATAAGATAAAAGAACTTGAAGAAAAACAAGTAGAGTTGGATAATGCACAACGTAATTTATTATTGCATATCCCTAATATTCCAGATGAAACAACTCCAATTGGTCCAACTGAAGATTATAATGTTGAAGTTTCAAGATGGGGGGAACCTACTAAATTTGATTTTGAATACAAAGCTCATTGGGATATTTGTGAAGAAAAGAAAATTGTTGATTTTGAGCGTGGGGTAAAAATTTCACAATCAAGATTTACTTTATATAGAGGAAAGGGTGCTCGATTAGAAAGAGCGATTATTAATTTCTTCTTAGATCAACATACTGAAAATGAAGGTTATGAAGAAATTTTACCTCCATTTATGGCAAATGCAGCTACTATGACAGGAACAGGACAGCTTCCTAAATTTAAAGAAGATATGTACAAATGCGTTGATGAAGATTTATACTTGATTCCAACTGCTGAAGTACCTGTAACAAATATTTATTCAGGAGAAATTTTATCAGAAGATGATTTGCCAAAATATATGACTGCATATACACCTTGCTTTAGAAGAGAAGCAGGTTCTGCAGGTAAAGATACAAGAGGTTTGATAAGAGTTCACCAGTTCAATAAAGTTGAAATGGTGAAGTTATGTACTCCTCAAACAAGTGCAGATGAGCATGAAAAACTTACTCAAGATGGTGAAAGAATGCTTCAATTATTAGGTTTACCTTATAGAAGAGTTGCATTATGTACTTCTGATATAGGGTTCTCTGCTAATAAATGCTACGATTTAGAAGTATGGATGCCTTCTTATAATGCATATAAAGAAATTTCTAGTTGCTCTAATTTCGGGGATTATCAAGCTAGACGTGCAAATATCAGATATAGAGATAAAGAAACCGGAAAAACTCAATTTGTACATACAATCAATGGTTCAGGTTTAGCTGTTGGAAGAACATTTGCAGCTATTATAGAAAATTTCCAACAAGCAGATGGTTCTGTTGTTATTCCTGAAGTTTTAAGAAAATATACAGGTTTTGATATAATCTAAACTAAAAATAAAATAAAATAAAATATAAATAAAAAAGATAATATTAATAAAATATTATCTTTTTTATTGTTCAAATTTAATTAATTTTCTAATTATTAAGTCTACTTTCTTCTTGTTTAATATAGTTACAATCACTTTCAAGTCTTTTATCTTCCATAGCATCAATAAGTTCTTGAATATCTTTAATTTGTCCAAGTTCAAATCCTACTTCTGCAAGAAGAACACAATCATTGCATAGCCTATAATCTCCATATTGAATAGAACCAGCTAAACAAGCTTCTTCACCACATGCATCACATTGAAAGAATTCGTTTTCAGAGCTAGGATTATCTTCGATATCATCTTTTTTCATTTGTTCTACAACAAGTTGCATTTCTTTTACAACTTCTTCTTTTGTTTTATTCATAAAATTATCCCTCAACCAATTGTTTCATTTCTTTTACAGCTTGTGGTAGTCCAACAAATACCGCCCTAGCAATTATACTATGTCCAATATTTAATTCTACTAAATCGGGAATTTCATGCATTCTTTTGACATTTTCATAGTTTAAACCATGTCCTGCATTTACTTTTAATCCTAAAGACTGAGCAAAAGTTGCTGCATCTTTTAAATCTTGGAATGTTTCTTCTTCTTTATCTGTCCCAAAACATTCAGAGTATTTACCTGTATGTAATTCTATAAATTGAGCCCCTGTTTTATATGCCGCTGAGACTTGTTTTATATCAGGATCAATAAACATGCTTACTTCAATTCCCTTTTCAACAAGAGGTTTTACAAAAGTTATCGCTCTATCAAGTTGTCCTGCCACATCAAGCCCACCTTCAGTTGTTAATTCTTGTCTTTTTTCGGGAACTATACATACCGCATCTGGCTGTAGTTCTAAGGCGATTTTTTGCATTTCATCAGTCATTGCCATTTCTAAGTTTAATCTTGTTTTAGGTAATAATCTAATAGCTTTTACGTCTTCATCTTTTATATGACGTCTATCTTCTCGTAAATGGGTTGTGATTGATTCAGCTCCTACATCTTTGCAAATTCTAGCAGCTGTAATAACATCAGGATCTACACCACCTCTTGCATTTCTTAGTGTTGCTACATGATCTATATTTACTCCTAATAGCATTTTAATCTCCTTTTTTGTTTATATGAAGTAGTGCTGTATATGTTGGCAGTATTGTAATGTTGCTTTTATCAGAACCTTCTGCACTTACATATCTTAATGCTTCATCTATATTTTGAATTACTTTTATATTATTTATTCCTGCATATTTTAGTCGAACAGCCATATCATATGCTCTAGTCCCTGATGTTATGATTTTTTTGTTTGCTCCTTGTAAGATTTCAAAATTAGTATCCCATAACCATGAAACATCTCTGCCATCTGCATAATTATCGTTAATAATAATTAGTATATTTGAGTTAAAGTCAACGGTCTTCAATACTTCGCTTGCTCCGGTTGGATTTTTAATTAGTTGTATTATTGCTTTTCTTCCATTTATTTCTTTAATTTCACTTCTACCAAATGCAGATTGGTATGTATTTATTGCATCTTGAATATTTGTTATTCCTAATTCTAATGCTGTTGCTATTGCTGCTAAGGCATTATATGCATTGTATAATCCTAATAAATTAATTTTAAATGTATATTGTTTCTCATTATGTTCTATTTTTATAATTGAATAAGAATTATAAATAGTTACATCTGCAGAATATTTACATTTAGGTCTTTTATAACCACAAGGACAATAATAATGACCTTGTTGTGCATAAAATCTTTCGTTGTATTTTAATTCTCCACCACACCAAGGACAAGTTAGTGTTTCTGCGGGAGAATTTGATTCAATATTTTTATTATGATATTCAACTTTATTGAAACCATAGTAAATAGGTTTTTTATCTCCAAGAGGTCTAAAATTTACAACAAGGGGATCATCAGCATTAAGTATTAGTTGAATGTTTCTATTTTTATCAATAGCATTTTGAATTTTTTTTGCAGTTGTACTTAATTCCCCATATCTATCAAGTTGATCTCTGAATAAGTTTGTTACAACAAGATAGTCTGATTGTACGCTGTCATATAATTTTGATAAATATGCTTCATCTGATTCAAGAACTGCAAAATCATATTTTTTTAGGGGGGAGATTCCTAGTGCGTATGTATTTGCTATTCCGGATAGCATATTTGCGCCTTTTGCATTATTTAGAACAGTATATTTATCGTTTTTAATAATATGTGATAGAATTCCTGAAGTTGTTGTTTTTCCGTTTGTACCAGTTATTGTTACACATTGTTTTGTGTATTTTGATGCTTCTTTTAAAAAATCAGGCTCAATTTTAAGTGTAATCATCCCAATTAATGATGTCCCGGATGATTTACCATGTATCTTTATAATAAGTGATAAAAATCTTGCCAGTATTAGTAATAGATAGAACTTGATTCTTTTCATAAAATAGTACTCCAAGCGGATTTGCAATATTTATAATCTACATATATAATCATATAATAGTACAAAAAAGTAATTAATAAACATGTTTTTTTTAGTAGCATTAATATTTATAATTCAATTGATTTTGTTATGTATAATAGTGTCTTTCTTACTTAATATTGACATTAATATTTTGATATTAACAGATAAATTTGAAGCCTATAATAATTGGTTAAAAACAAGAAGTAATATAATTGAAAATATTTTTGCTGATATAAAATTTATAATTAATAGAAAATACGAAAAATTAAAAAAATATAGACATAAACTTTTTATAAAAAAAATACTTTCTTTGATTGAATGGTTATTGTTAATCATATTAAAACCCAAAGGGAAAAAATTTATAATAGGTTATAAACTGTCTAGAGTCCTTATAAAAGAGTTGTCAATAAAGAAAAATATGTTATAATTTACTGAGAGGTGAAATATGAGTGAAAATAGAACATCAATAGGTTTTGGGCTAGGTTTAATAGCAGGTGTTATTGGCGGTATTATCGCAGGTGTATTATACGCACCTGAATCAGGAGATAAAGCTAGAAATAAAATTAAAAATACTGTGTGTGATTTGGCTGAAAAACATTCTCCTGAAGTTAATGATGCTAAGAAAAAAGCATTTGAGTCAATTGACTTATTCTGTTATAAGCTAGAACGTCAATATAAAAAATTTAATAACATGTTAAAATCTAAAAAGATGCGAAAGGCAAAAGAATTAGAAGATACAGATTACGATTTTAACTAAGGAGAGATATTTATGGATACAACGAATATGTATCATGGGCTTACTTTCCTCGCATGGACAAGTGCCGGTTTTCTGATAATTGTAGGTTTATTTTTAGTAAAGGTTCTATTTGATTTATCAAGTTTACTAACTAAAATGAATCAAACTGCTGATATTGTAAAAGATTCTGCAAAACCTATTTTTGCGGATATTACAGAATCTGTTAGTATAGTTAACAAGTATGTTAAAAGGGCTGATACAGGCTTGACTAAGTTTAATGATTTATCAGGTAAAGCTTCAAAAATAATTGTTGAATTACTTTCTAAAACATCTGCAGTATCAGGAATTATTGCAAAAGGTTTATGGAATATTATTAAGTCATTTAAGAAAAAATAGGTATAGTATACTAACCTAGATGATAATGTATTTTATATTTAATGTACTATAATAAAATTTGTAAAGGAGATATAAATTATGTCAATATCAAGATTTTTAGCAGGATTCGCAGTAGGTGCAGGTTTAGGTGCTATTGCAGGAATTCTTTTAGCTCCTCAATCTGGTGAAGAAACAAGAGAAATGTTAGGTTCTATGGCAAAAGATGTTGCAGATAAAACTGATGAAACAGTCAAAGACATTCAAGAAAAAGCAGATACTATTGTTTCTGATATGCAGAAAAAAGGAGATGAAATTATTTCTAAGATTCAAGATTTAATTAACAAACAAAAAGAAGAAGTTATGGAGTAATCCATAACTTCTTCTTTATCCTTTTATATTTAGTGGTTCTGTTCTGTCAGGGATGTATTTTTTATAATTCGGATATTTATTTCTTAATCTTGGAGGTAATGTTTTAAAGGCTTCTTGAGGTGGGATATCATACTTAGAAATATCAACGTCAATCCCATTATTATGAAGAGTATCTTTAAGTACATATGGATACCATTCATAACCTTGAAGTTTACCTTTATAAATATTTTTAATAATATCATTTACATATTTTTGAGAATTATCAGTTATTTCAGGATGCATTTTCATAAAAGCTTTAAGAGGTAAATTCCCTCTTTCTTCATTTCTTGCTCTACTTACAAGCATAAAGTTATCTGCTTCATTATCACCACCCATAGAATCTGCTTCAATGTGTTCGACTGATGCAACTGATTGATTTAATAGTCTTTCAGTTATTTCTTTATCTGAACGATCCGCATATTTTATTACAAAAGCATTGACGCTTGTATTTGATGTAGGTAATTCTCTTGCTATTTGTACTATATTTTTTAATTCATCATTATATTCTGGAATATATTGGTGTTTTAAATCTGTTATTAAATCAAATGGTGTTTTCCCGTCTTTAGCATGATTTAATGGTTCAGTTTCAAACCTTTCACGTGCTTCCGCTAAATCTGATAAACCGTAAAATTTTCGATTTTTTAATAGCTCTTTTTCTGTTTCATCTAAAATATCTTCGCATTGAAGCTTTAAAAGTTTTTCAATAAATACTTTACGTTTAAAAGAATGTTTATCTGAGTTTTCAATTAATATTCTTCTACGTCCGTCTGCAACTTCATCGAGTACAAGCTTTCTATTTTTAGGAGAAATATTTTTTGTTGCATCTTCTATTTTATTAAAGATTTCTGTTTGTTCTTGCTGTAGTTTTTTTATACAATTTGGTTTTTGTTGCCTTAAAACTTTTGAAAAACTTATAAAATAATCTTTTTTGGTTTTAAATTCAAAAAAATTGTATACATCATGCTCTACAGGTAGCATTGATTTTTCATATTTTTTTAAATATCTTATTTTTTTTTGTGAATTATTTATTTGTGATAAATCATGAGATATTTGTTCCATTTCTTGGAAAGTTAATAATTTTATACCACTATATGGATCAGTTATATTTTTTAGCCCTTTTAGAAAACGTCCGTTTGATGTATCATTTTTTTTGTTTGTTCCATTAAAATGAATAGGTGCGGTTAGTTTTGTAAAACTATCAGTACTTATTGAATTGTTTT
>CALVEW010000050.1 GCA_944326645.1 Candidatus Gastranaerophilales bacterium | reverse complement strand
TTATATTAAGTTAAGAGCAATAGATGGAGTTTGGTTTGCTGTAGCTAACAATGATGATGAAGCTTGTTGTAATATTTGAGCCTTAATATAATTAGATGATTCTTCAGCAATATCAGCATCTTTTATTGTTGATAAAGATGATGTTACATTTGAATATTGTACATCTAGGGCATCAGCCGCAGAATCTAATCTGTTTTGCATTGCACCAATTTCAGTTTGTCTTGCTGTTACTTCATCTAATGCTTTATCAATAGCATCTAATGCTGTATCATAATCAGCTCCACCAACTGTAAAATATCCGGCAAATGTATTTCCTGCAACACCTGTTAATGCTGATGTTTCTGCATTAGCAAATAATCCTGCAGATAATTCTAACTGACTGTTAACAGTAGAATCAATACCAACTTGAAGTGTTATACCGGTACCTTGTGAGCCATCTAATAATTTTATTCCATTATATTCAGTATTTGCAGCAATTCTGTCAATTTCTTCCCAACGAGCTGATATTTCTGCTTTAATTGCATCTATTGAATCTTGACCGTAAGTTCCGTTTGCGGCTTGTTCAGTCAAATCTCTTATACGTTGCAAGTGTGTTGTTATTAAATCATAATTACTTTCTGCAGTTGATAATAAGCTTGAACCTATCGCAACGTTATCTTGAGCAACACTAATTGAACTTAATTGTGTTTGCATTTTTGTAGCTACAGCATAACCGGCAGCATCATCTGACGCGCTGTTAATCTTGTAACCCGTTGTCATACGTTCAATTGATTTATTTAATGCCTTTGTTGCATCGTCCAAGTTTTTTTGGACAATCAATGATCCTAAATTTGTGTTAATTGTTAGAGCCATTATTAACTCCTTTCAAGGCGAAATATTAATCCTCAATGATTAATTTTCAAATTTAAAAAACTTATAACGATACAATCCTTAGATTATTCTTATATACTTATTATAACGTATAACTATACTCTCATGAAGTGCATGAGTATATATTTGTTACATTATTTAATAATTTTGACTTATAATTGAATTTCACCCTGTCTGTAAATTATTAATTCATCATTTTTAAAACCAACAACAGTAGATGCAAGTCCTTTTGCGGTATATCCATAATCAGCAATTACTAAATCAACTTTATTACCTATATAATTTATTGCTTCTTCATATGATAGAGCTGCAGGTTCGTGAGATAAATTTGCACTTGTCGTTGCTAATACTCTTGTTGGAAAACTTTTGCATATTTCTGCAAAAACTTTGTTATTTGGAACTCTAATACCTACTGTTTCAAAATTAGATGTTATATATCCTTTTGTTTTATCACTTTTAGGTACAACTACAGTTAAAGCTCCCGGGAAATATTTTTTTATCAACTTTTGACCCTCTTTAGGAATCTCTTTTACATAGTCTAAAAGAGGATAAATATCATATGACATTAAAATTAACGGTTTCTCCTTTTCACGACATTTAATATCATATATTTTTTTTACAGCTTTTTCACTTTCAGGCAAACAGCCTAAACCCCATACAGTATCAGTAACAAATGCTATAACTCCATCATTTTCTAAGGTTTCTTTTATTTTATTCTTTAATTCTTCATTTAATATCATCTTTATGCTCTTTTCAATTTAGATAAAATTCTATTTAACATTTCATTTATGTAATTAACTTTGAATATGCAACTTAATAAAACATATAATACCAAAATTTCAATTGAAATAATAGAAATTCTAACTATTTCAAATAATGATTTTGGTAATAGAAGATAAGCTCCGATTAATTTAGTTGAAATATAAGCAACAATTAATGTTAATAAGCCAACAACAGACATTTTTAATAAATTAATAAATAAATCTTTATATGCCATTTTTACCTTTTTAGAAATTAGCAAACCTAAAGCTAATGCATTATATAAAGTAACTAATGATGTAGAAAGTGTTATTCCTCCGATTTGCCAACCCAATTTTGATATAAATATATAATTAAATAAAAACTTCAAAATTATAGATGATGCAGCTATTAAAAATGGTGTTTTTGAATCATCAAATGCATAATAAACACGAGTTATTGAATCTCTAAATACATATGGAATAATTGAAAATGATAGATATAATAAAGCATCAAATACCATCAAAGAGTCACTATAAGTAAATGCACCTCTTTCAAAAACTAATCTTACACAATCAAGCCCTATAGTTAATATGCCTATAATTATAGGAATAGCTACAAAAAATAAGAGCCCGACACCTTTATTAAAATAAGACTTTATTCCTTCATAATCTTTTTGTGCAACTAACCTTGTAAATAATGGGAATAAAGGAACTAAAAAGGCAGTAACCAAAATACCAACAGGAAATTGAAAAATCCTATTAGCATATCCTAACGCTGTCCAAGCACCTTCTCTTAATGAAGATGTAAAAAACATATCAACATATATATGTAACTGTCCGATTGTAGAACTGAATACCGCTGGAATTAATAATTCACATATTGATTTTAATTCCGCATTATTTCTAAAATTTAAATTTGGTTGAAATCTAAATCCAATTTTTTTTATTTGCGGGAATTGTAATAAAAATTGGCATATAGCCCCAATTGTAGTTGCCCAAGCTAATACTAACCCAAAATTATCTTCTTTAGCAAAACATACCGCAAGAATAATTACAACACTCATAACCATTGGTGAAAAGTTAGGAAGCATGAATTTTTTGTATGTAATTAATAATCCATAATATATCCCTACAATACCACCAACAATAAAAACAGGAGTCATTATTTTTAAATGAGTTGCCGCTAAGGAAATTAATTCAGGTGTCCCATTTGAAATAATTATTCCCATTATCTGAGGTGCAAATACATAACAAAGCAATCCTAACATTGAAAAAAAGAATACACTTAATACTAAAAATGTATTATAAAGCTTGTTCACAAAATCAGAAGGTTTTGCATCTAAATCAGGAATTAATTTTGAAAATACCGCAACTGTTGCACTATGAAAAGGACCACCAACTCCTCCTAAAAGTATAATGGCAAATGAAGGAATTTGATAAGCATAAAAATATGCATCTGATACAATAGATGCTCCATAATATTTTGCAGTTACAACATCTCTTAAAAAACCAAGAAGCTTACTTAATATCGTTACTAATGCAATAAGCCAAGCAGCTTTTAATATTCCTGAACTATTACTTCCTTTTTTACTTCCAACTTCGTCCATTATTAATCCTTAATGCAAAAATTTTATATAAATCGTTATTTTAGAATCTCCTTTTGTCAAATCAGTTGTTACCAAACGATTTTGACATGCCGGGATATATGTAATTTTGTTTTCTCTATCTTTTTTAATATATTGAGAAATATCTAACTCACATCTTTGAATATTTAAAAATTTACTCAAATCAAAATTACATACTTTCCCATTTATAATTACTTGTAAAGCATTTAAACCCTTTCTATCCGGAATATATAATATAGCTTTATCAGATGGAGGATAAAATTTTTGTTCAACAACACATTTATCAACATCAACAGGAATTGTTCCTAAATATATTCCGGTATAATAATGCTCCAATATTTGAACAAAATTCTTTTTTAATTCTTTGGCCATATAACTAGCCCCATATTGGCTCATTCCCACACCATGACCAAAGCCTCCACCATATGCTTTTATCTTAACTATATGATTATCTGCATCTGTTTCACATTTGAAAACAACATTAGCACTTGGCAGAGATTTCCCATCTTTTGTAAATAATCTTCTAATGACTAATTCTTTTGCAACTCTATATTTGCCCTCAGTTGTTATAATATCTAAATATATTATCTTACCTGAATTCCCTCTTCTTATAACTTTTAATTCTTTTAAAGTACCTATTTTGCTATTATCAAAAAATTCAGGTTTAACAAAACTTGTTTTTGATTGTTTAGGTAAATTTTGTTGTAAAACTTTTTCAAGTTCTTCTCTTGTCCATTCTCTTGTCCAACGGTAGTATCTTGATTTTACATCATAAGATTGAGGTGTTGTTGAATAAAATTCGTAGGCAACTTCTTCCCTATTTAATGCCTTAGTATTTTGAATATCAGGCTTAGCTAGCAAATAAGGCTTTAAAGACCCAGGAAATTGTTTTGTATCAGGATCTGAAAATGCATATGAATAATTTTCAGAATACCCGCCTGAACAAGAACTATATAAAGCCAATATAGGTTCATTATTATACATTGCTATAATATTTCTTGTTTCTTCAACAGCCCTATTACCTGTTGGTGTTTCAGTATTGTAGCCAAAGTAAACTTGGCTTGCCACACTATCAACAACATCATAAGCTTTTGAAACTTTTGTTCGTGGTTTTATTGCATAATTTCTTGCTGCAATTGCTTGAGCTTTTAATGCTTCTAAACCAAAATTTTCAGGCATTTCATTTGATACAACACCTTTTAAATAATCTTCTAAATCGATTATGTTAATTAAATATAAAACATTTGGCTTTGTATTCTTTTGAATTTTAAATGCACCTCTGTATAATGCCTGTTGACCTCGACGTTTCAATCCTTTTACTCCAATGAAACCATCAGGACAACATACTACAAAACCTTTTGTTGATTTATATATTTCCTCACAATCGTCCATTTTCAACTCAATTATGCCTTGGTTAATAAAAAATGGAATATCTGTATCTTCTTTTATTTTAACAATTGTTCTTCTTGTATCCGGATCACAAACATAACAAGTAGAAGTTCCATATAATGTTACAGAACTCCTTTCCAATGTCTTGAAATTATTGTCCATAATCCCGACACGAATTATAGAAGATTTTACTTCATCATTTGCTTTTGCACTTACAGATGTATACGTTAAAACAATTATTAATATACTAATAATTGACAAAAATATTTTTATTTTGTTTCCCAAATCGTTCCCTCTTTAGAATCTTTTAAAATAATACCAACATTATCTAATGCAATTCTTATTTTATCTGCAACTTCCCAATTCTTATCAGCTCTAGCTTGCTTTCTATCTTCAATTATTTCATCCATAGAATCATAATTTTTACCTAATTCCTCACTTACCTGAATTAATTTTTCTTTTAACTCTTCTTCTGATAGTTGAGCTTTTTCAAAACTAAAACCTAAAACTGATGCTAATTTATATAATACTGTAAATGCATTTTCAACATCTTTATTAGCTTTATTAGCTAAATCAAATAAAACTGCTAAAGCTTTAGATGTGTTTAAATCTTCATCCATTGCTTCAACAAATTGTTTATATTCATCAGTAGTTGAAATATCAAACTCTTCATTTATTTTTGTTTGTTTTGCATTTAGCATTCTTTTTACACCGGCAGCTGCTGATTGTAATGCTTCATCTGAAAATTCAACAGGCATCCTATAATGATTTGTTAAAATAAAGAATCTTATTGTGTTTGCATCATAATTCTTTAATAAATCATCTACAGTTAAAAAATTCCCTAATGATTTAGACATTTTTTCTTTATTTATAGTTACAAAACCATTATGCATCCAATAATTAACAAACTTACAACCATTAGCACACTCTGACTGAGCAATTTCATTCTCATGATGAGGAAATATTAAGTCTGCACCACCTGCATGGATATCAATAGTCTTTCCTAAATGTTTTCTATTCATTGCTGAGCATTCTATATGCCAACCCGGACGACCTTTACCCCAAGGAGAATTATAACCGAACTTCTCATCTCGTTTCCATAATGTAAAGTCTAGCGGATTCTCTTTTCTGTCACCCACTTCAACTCTTGCACCACTTACCAATGAATCTATCGGTTGTTTTGAAAGCATTCCATATTGAGGAAATTTTGATACTCTGAAATAAACATCACCATCTATTTCATAAGCAAAACCTTTGTTTATTAAATCTTTTACTATTGAAATCATTTCTCCTAAAGTCTTAGTTGCAAAAGGCTCAATATCAGGTTTTAAATTATTTAATGCCTTCATACTATCTGAAAATTTACCATACCAATACTTTGATACTTCTTCTGGAGATTTATTTTCATTTTCTGCTTTTTTTAATATCTTATCATCGACATCAGTTACGTTACGACAATATGTTACATCATAACCTCTAAATTTAAGATATCTGTATAATATATCCCAAGTAATATAACATCTTGCATGACCTAAATGAGCATTATCATAAACCGTAGGTCCACATACATACATTTTTACCTTATTTCCATCAATTGGTACAAATTCTTCTAATTTATTTGTATAAGAATTAAAAACTTTCAAAATATTCCCCTTTTACTTAGTATAATTTCAATTATAATTTTACTCCAAAAAGATAAATAAAAAAGCCTATCCAATTGGATAGGCTTTTTTACATTATACTTTTCAAATTACAAGTACTGATCTTCTCTGCGCATATGCATACTAACTTGTAATTTGCTTGAAGGGGAATTTTGAGGAACAGACTTAATTATTAATCTGTTTGTACCATCATTAATAACCCTTGGAACACTAGCAGTCATAGGCTTAACTGATCCATGTGAAGTAATTGCAATTGGTGCCGGATTAGTCACATGTGTAACCTTTGATTGAGAAGACACACTTGTAATTACTGAATCAGGATTAGCTTTTAACTTGTAATACTCAGCCATTGTTTTAGCTACATAACCTCTTGTGCAAGGTGGAGCACAATGGTGTTTTAAAATATAAGCCGGACCGGCATTATAAGCTGCTAATGCTAATTCTGTTGAACCAAACATTTTGTATAACATCTTATAGTACATAATTCCACCCTTGATGTTATCACTTAAATGATAAGGGTTTACACCCAATTTTGCCGCAGTTGACGGCATAAGTTGAAATACCCCAACAGCACCATATGCACTTCTACTTGAATGTCTATAACCTGACTCAACTTTAGCTATTGATAAAGCTATTGCAGGGTCAACGCCTAGTGCAACTGAATGTTGAACTATTGTGCTTTTTACATGGTTTACGGGTACTTCAGAAGCATTGACTTTCGTAGACAGTAGTATCACTATCAATGTAGTGAACAGTACTAGTTTTCTAATCATCTAAATCCTCTTTAATTGTAAATTGCGACTCCGAAAAAGATTCGCCTTCTTTAGTTAACAGCTATCAAATTTGAATCTAACGGAAAAATTTATACTAATATAATATTACAAAAAGATTTCATTTCAAGTTTTTCGTATTTTAATCCAAAACACACATAGCTAAAACCCAGTCATAACAAGCATGTTAAGAAATGTAACAAGAAGCTCTAAATTTGCATCATTTTTGATAAACCGAGAATATATTAATTAAATTATTTACACAAAGATAAAGAGAATGAATTAATTAATTCATTCTCTTTTATAACTTATATTATTTTTATAACTTTTATTATTTAGCCGAATTCAACAAATTACTATATGAATTTTGCATCTTAGAAATTGTATTTTCCATTGCTTGGAACTGAGCTTCTAATCTTGCTTTGTAATTATCAACACTCGTTTGTGCTTTTGTTATTTTTTCATTATATCTTGTCATTTCACTTTGAATTGTTGTTGTTGTTGTTGAAAACCAACCATCAGTTGCCAACGCATCATCAAGAATTTCTTCAAAATTAGTTAATAGCCCTTTTTCACTTGTTGTACCAACTAATAACTTTTTAACAGCATCTGGATCTTTGTCTAAGACTTCTTTTAATTTATCTTCATCAATAGATAAAGATGTTGTATCTGCACTTATACTTGCACCTGCTTCTGCTGTGGAAACTCCAATTTGAGATAATAAAGTATATACATCATCTCCATAACCTGTTGTAGATGTTATCATCTGTCGCATTGAACGTTCTATTGAATTTAATGCTGTATCGCCATATAAATCTGCATCTGTTGCAGTTAATTCATCCAATTTTGTCATTATTTCATTATATTGCTTTACAAAATCTTTTAATGCATCTACAACTTTTGTAGTATCCTGTGTTACGTCTAATTTTGTTGTAGGTTCTTCTTCAGTACTTACACCTTTAAGATTTATTGTTACACCATCCAATCCTGATAATTCACTTGTTACAGTATTTGTTGGAGAAATTACTTGTGTTCCATTAACATACAAAACTGCATTTTCACCAAGCTGCTGATTATCTGTTTTTAAAGCAGATTTTGTTACCGTACCATCAGCCGCCCATTCTGATTCTGTAAAGCCCATTACATCTGTAAAATTACTTGTACCTGCTTCTATATTCACATAAGATTGACCTTCAACAGTTGAAGTTAAAACTAATTTTGAATTTGCAGAATCCCAATACGCTGTAACTCCAGCATCCTTATTATTATTTATATCTGAAATTAAACTATTTATAGTTGTATTATCATCTATTGTAAATTCAGCATCACCTATAGTAAATGTGCCTTTTTTTATGGTTGTTGTTCCACCATTACCATCTGAGAAAATATTTTCTGCTGTAATTTTTGATGTTCCGGTAACTTGATATAATGAAGATTTAGATTTATATGTTCCATCTTCTTGCTGAGTTAAACCTAACATAGATTTTATATTAGATGTATCATTTGTTGCACCGACTAAAATTTCTGAAGTACCATTTTGTGCTGATAAATTAAGTTGACCGTTTGAATCAATTTCTGCCTTAACACCAGCTTCAGCAAATCTTGTTTTTAAATCTTTTACTGTATCATCTTTAGAAATATTTATAGTTTGTTTTACACCATCAACATATACTGTTAACTTACCTTCTGTTATACCTAAATCAGATACTTTTGTATCATCATTTGCTACTGCACTTACAGCTTTATCAGAACCAACAGAAGTTTTTGTTGCTAATTTTTCAACTTTTATGTCATAACTAAGTCTTGCTGCATTTTGATTTACTGTTGCCGTAAAAATATCTTCATTTGATGATGTTACGGTATTATTAGCAAATAAATCCATCGTTCCACCATACTTAGCATCTGTTAATTTTTCTACAGCTGTACGAAGATTATTAAAAGCTGACTGTAACTCAGAAACTGTAGACTGTTTCTTTTCAATAGTTTCTAAGGTACTTTGCAAAGATGTTACTGTAATCTGTTTTACAGAAACTAATGCTTCAACCCAAGAATTAGTATCTAAACCAGAGGCTAAACCGCTGAATGTGATTGTAGGCATATAAAAATCCTTTCTTAAAGTTGCCTTAAGCGCTATACATATTATATATCATGTATGACGCCTTTTCAACCCTATTTTTCACAAAAATTAATGTTTTGTTACTTTAAATTTTAACAGATAGTAACTACAGTTATCTCATCTATATCAATGATTTATTTTCTTCATTAGATATGTTTTTGATATTTAAAACTATATATTTTATTTCGTCAGAAATATCATCTACTGACCCAATTTGAGATTTTACAAGGGTCGCAAACTCTGATTTTTTAAATTCATGCAGACCTTTTTCCTTGAAAATATCTTCTAATATTTTAACCATTGGTTCTTCCCTATTAAGGTCTGAGATTGTAATACTTGCAAAATTTTGCAAATCAGAATTTATTGTATTTATTATTAACTCTTTAGGAAGGATATCTTCAAATTCCCCACTATTTAACAGATAAACCTTATCTTGAGCTCTCAATTTAGAATTTATCAACTCAGAATTTTCAAATGCATCTTTATCTAATAAAACAAATATAGGTAATTTTAAAATTTCTGATAATGAATAATACAATTTAACAACTTGGTTTTTACCACCTGCAGGAATTATTTTTACTCCATATTTATTAAAATCATAATTTAATTTTTTGGAAAATTCAGGTAAAAGAATTTCTTCTGTTATACCCTCTACTATTACTACACAGCTTATTGGAAATAATAGCTGTTTTTCTTCTCTTTGTTCTTTAATATCTATAGGTTCTTGTAAACATTTTAACCATTTTAAATTCTGAGGTATGTCTTGTTTTAATAGATTTATAGCTGATTTATAGTCCAATTTATTTTCTAACAAGTCATTCACTTGAGAATTATTAATAAAAATTTCATTCTCATAATCTTTTAAGCGCAAATTAATTGTCAAATCATTGGTATTATCTTCTTGTAAAGACGAGTTAAAAATTTCTGTCGCAATATCTCTAAGCTCAGCATAAGAAAAATAATCCAAATCATTCTTTTTATATTTAGGTTCAATTAAATTTGACACAATAATATCTTTAAAAACACGCAGATACTTTTCCTCTGTCGGTTTAAACCTTGTTAATCTATCTATTGAAATTATTATTTGTTTCTCTGTTAATGGTTTATACTTCATCTTAACCTTTTTTAATATTTATATCTTAAATAAGCAAATTTTTAAAGTAATAAGTTTTTATTTAAGTATGATTAGTGTGAATTCAAATAATATTATGTCTTGTTATAATACTTCTCAAATAAGAAGTAAAGCTAGTAGTGCTGATAAAGATATTTATTCTAATTCAACTAATCATTCAAGTGTTAATTTTACTTCAGCTCCAGTAAATACAAATATTCGCACTATATTAACAACAAAAGAAGAGAAAGAAAAATACAAAGTTCTATCACAAGAATTA
>CALVEW010000049.1 GCA_944326645.1 Candidatus Gastranaerophilales bacterium | reverse complement strand
GGCAGTACAACAGTACCTTATTCAGCATTTTATATGGGTAATTCAACAGTTGGCAGTTTAGATGTTACAACTGAAAATGGCGCAATCCAATTAAATGGTGGTTTAGTAAAAGGTGATGCAAAATTAACAGCAGGTGCTGCGAATGCTCCAACAGCAAATGGAAATATTATTATAGGATATAACAGCTCAAATCCTGATGAAATTGGTGATGCTTACAAAAATTCAACAATAATTGGTGGAAACATTGAAGTTTCTTCAACATCTTGGACAAAAGCTTATTCAGAAGGTAACTTAAACTTTACAAAAGCAGATGTAAATGACGATTTTGTTGCAGAATCTAAAAATGGACATGTATCTGTTAAAAATGCAGATGTAGAAGGAAATGCAGATTTTACAGCTAAAAATGGTGTAAAAATTTGGTTCTCAGATTTTGCAAAAGATTTAACAGCTAAATTTACAGGAGATCATAGTGTAGGAGTTCCTTCTGGTGCACAGCCAACAGATCCTCCTCATGATTTATATATTGCATATTCTAATGTTCATGGAAATGCAAAACTTACAGCATCAAATGCTAGTGATGCTCAAATTACAGTAAGCAATACAACTATTGATAATAATTTAGATGCTAAATCAGCAGGTAGTGTTGCTTTATGGCAAGCAAATGTTGGAAAACATGTAAATGCTAAAGCTGATAATGGTAATGTAAGCTTAAATGGAGGAGACAAACGAACTGAAGTTGGTTCAATTACAGCTGATGCAAAGCAAAATATATATATTAATAATTCAGATATCAAGGGTAATGCTAATTTAAAATCAGGATTAGATGTAAAATCTACAAATTCTAACTTAATTGGCGATACTAAAGTTG
This sequence comes from Candidatus Gastranaerophilales bacterium, assembly GCA_944326645.1. Classification (GTDB taxonomy): domain Bacteria; phylum Cyanobacteriota; class Vampirovibrionia; order Gastranaerophilales; family Gastranaerophilaceae; genus UMGS1585. The sequence goes on along the minus strand of CALVEW010000049.1, from coordinate 9,699 downwards.
AAGCTAGAAATGCTTCATTTACAGGTGCAGAAGAAAGACTAAATATTATACATTCTAATGTATCTGGTAACTTAACAGCAGAATCTAAAGGAAATATACACTTATGGGAATCTACTGTTGGTAAGTTATTCAAAGCAACATCAAAAGAAGGAGAAGTTCGTATTGGTGGATCTGATAACAAGAAAACAACTCTAGGATCTGCTGATTTAAATGGTAAAACAGGTGTTACAATCTGGGATACTAACATAAGCAATAATGCAACAATGAATGCTGGAGAAAATAGTCATATTTCAATTTCAGATTCTTCAATTAATGGAACAACTAAATTAAATGCACAAACTGGTAATATTAACTCTAAAAACTCTAGCTTTGGCGGATACATTACTGCTAATGCTAAAAACGCAACATTCAAAGACTCTAAAGGCGATTTAAAATTCTATAATACAAACATAGAAAATAAATTGTCTGCTAATACAGATGGTAATATATCATTAGATTCAAATGCTAATAATGTTAATGAATCATTAATGAATAAAATTGGAAGTATAGATTTCGAAACTGAAGATGGTAATATTAAGATTTGGGATACAAATGTTTCTAATGATACTAAATTAACATCTAACAAAGGAAATATTTTACTTGCTGATTCATATACAAACACAGCTAATATTACTAATAATGAAGGTAATATTTCTGTTTCGAATGTAAAAGCAAATACTGTTAATACAACTAATAATATTAGCGGAGAAACAGTTATTTCTTCTAAAGGTAATAAAATTAATGATTTGAATTCAATTGCCAAAGGTAATGCAAAGGTTACATTAAATAATGCTAGTGTAGGTAATGCAAATTTAAATTCACAAAATGGTAATATATCAATAAATTCAACAAAGGCTGATAATATTACAGCAACAAGTACTGAAAATGGTAAAATTTCAATGATGTATTCAAATATCACTGGTAAATTCAAAGCTAATGCAAATAATGGTGATATTGTTCTAGATGCAGATGAATCAAAAATGAACCAAACAGTTGGTAGTTTAGATTTAAAAACTGAAAATGGTAATATTAATATTTGGGATACAAAAGTTACTAATACAGCAAAATTAAATGCTAAAAATGGTAATATATTGTCTAGTAATGCAAATTATGGTGGCAATATAAAAGCAGATGCTAAAAATGCTAATTTTGATTCATCAAAAGCTGGAAAATTAAACTTTGTAGATTCAAATATTACAGAAAACTTAACAGCAACAGCAGATAACAAAGTTGCTTTAAATAATTCAACTGTTGGTGGTAAGTTTACAGGTAAATCAAATAATTATGAAACAACAGTAAATCATTCAACTGTTGGTTCTGCAGAATTAACTTCTAAATGGAATAATTCATTTAATAATTCAACATCAAATGGTGATATAAAAATGTCATCAGAAGGAGGGCATTCAACAATTAATGCATCAACAATAAAAGGTTCTGCAGAATTAACTGCTAAAGGTAATGCAGCAATAAATGGTTCAACAGTTGATGGAGCTGCTACTGTTAGTGCTACAGACGGTAAAGCATCTATTTGGGAATCAATTGTAGGTAAAAAAGCTACAGTAACTTCAGAAAATTATGAAGCAGCTATTGGAGCTGGCGAAGGTAAAACATCTCAAGTAGGTTCTGCTGAAATAAAATCTAAATGGAATAATAGATTATATAATACAACAGTAAATGGAGATGCTAAATTAACATCAACAAATGGCAATTCATCAGTAAGTAATGCAACAATAAAAGGCAATGCTGAATTAACTGCTAAAGTTAGTGCTGCAGTAAGTGATTCTAATATTGAATCAAATGCGACAGTACAATCTGAAACAGGAAAAGCATCAATATATAAATCATCAGTTACTGGAATTGCAAAAGTTACTTCTTCAAAGAATGAAGTAGCAATTGGAGAATCCCAAGTTGGAACTGCTGATATGTATGGTGAGACTGGTGCTAGATTCTACAATTCAAAATCAAATGGAGAACTTAAAATAAAAGCTAATACAGGTGATGTAAATATTACTAATGCAACAGTTAGAAATGTTAATGCAACATCTCACAAAGCTAATATTAATGTAAAAAATACTGAAACAACAGGAAATAGCAGAAATCACTTTACTGCTAAAAATGGTAATGTAACTTCTACTAATTCAAATTATATTGGTAGTATAAAAGCTGAAGTTGGAAAAACAGCAGATTTTAATACTGATAAAAATATTACATTTGATTATGTTTCAGCTGATAAATTAAATGTAGTAAGTAATAATGAAAATATTGGAATAATAGGTAATATTATCGCTGATAAAATTAATTTAACAGCTACAAATGGTTCAATATATGCAACAACTAATGCATTATTAGATGGTAATACTTATAATTTAAAAGCATTAAATCAAATAGCATCACTTGATGATATATCTGATGTAATGAATAAGACTAATTATGATTGGAGCTTACAAAATGCAATAAATATTGTAGGCGGTACAGTTGAAACATTATCAGCAGGTATAGCAAGTGTTCATTCAAATGGTAATGTAACATTTGTAACTCCTGAAACAACTAAAGGTAATTTAAGATTATCTTCAGATGGTGATTTAAAAATCAATAAAGGTGCTAACGTTGCAGGGAACTTACTTACTCAAGCTGATGGAAGTATCACAACTTCTGGAAACATTATGGCTGGTTTTGATGTAAAAGCTTATGCAACTGATGATATTAATATTGAAAATGTTAATGCAGGAAGAAATTTAGAATTAAAATCTAACAAAGGTAATATTAACCTAGGTAATGATTCTAAGGCTAGTTCTGTAAGTGGAAAAACAACATTAACAGCTGATAAAGATATTAATGTTAAAAACTATACAAGTACTGATAGTTTCAATGCAACATCTAATAATGGAGCAATTACATTAAATAAAGCTAGTGTTGGTAATAGAGCTATTCCTGCTGGACAATACAAAGGTATAACATTAAATGCTAAAAAAGATATAACAGTTAATAATTCATATTCACACGGTAAATTTATTGCTAACTCAACTCAAGGTAGTGTATCAGTAGGTAATACTGGTGTAGAAACCCAAGGTTCTGATATAACAGCAGGTAAAGATGTAAACCTTAATCAATTCCACTCAGCAGCTCATGTAAATATTACTGCAGGAGAAAATGTTAATGCCAAAGCAATTGGAACTTCTGCAAATCAATCTATATGGACTGTTAAAGCAGGAAAAGATGCAAACTTTGAAAACTTAAATTTAAATAATAAAAATGGAGGTTTAAAAGTTGAAGCAAATAATATAAATATAAATAATGCGCCTTCTGTTGGAATTAAACAACCAAATGTTCAAGGACAAGTTGATTTAAATGCTAAGAATGACATTAAAATAGAAAATGGAACTGAGTTTGGTAGTAAATTGAATGCAACAGCAGGAAATAATATTTCTTTAGATAGAAAAGGTGATTTAACAATAAATAATAATTCACCAATGTCATTAAATGCAGTTAATTCTGTTAATATTACAACAGATGGAAATGTAGTTATTGATAATTTAACAAATAATAATGTTGTTAATGGTAAAAATGTTAATTTTGCAGGCCAAAATATAACAACAAATAATTCAACATACAATTCTAATGTTGGAATGAATTCAAAAGGAGATGTAACATTTACTGGTTCAAATACAATTAATGGTGATTTAACAATTTCAGCTTCTAAAGATTCTGGATTTGTTGCAATCAACGGCGATTCTACAATTGCTAATAATATTACAGTAAATGGTGCTCAATATATTGAATCTAAAAATGTTGAAACCGGTCACTTACAATTTAATGATTTTGAAATCGGTCATATTATCAATACAACAGCTGATTCAACAGGTTTCAATAATGGTAATGATTTATATGTAAATGTTTTAAATACAATAATAAATAGTGGCGAATTAAGACCTTCAATTACAGGAAGTGCGATAGATGTAGATAGAATTATATTCTATCCTACATTCCCAGAAGGTGGTGACGGAACTAATTTAGATGGGTTAGATGAAGATTCTGCATTAATCCTTGGTTATTTAAGAGATAAAGCTATTGAAACTAAATTAGGCTCAGACTTCGCACCTATAGGTTTTGCTGCTCACGAAGGTAGAAGAGGCGGATTACACAGAATGGATATCGGTGATAGTGTATATAGAGCACTTCAAGAAAACATAGATACATTACACATTACTGATCGATTCAATATTGACCAATAATCAATTAATTTGATTAAATAATACAAAAAATAAGCGGTTAATTTATTTAACCGCTTATTTTATTTAATAAATAATATACATATAAAATAAATTAGAATAATAGTAAATAATATAATCCCACCTATTAAATTATTATTACGTTTTTTACTTATATTAGATTTAGAAGTTTTTAGTTCTATATTTATTTCATCTTTGGTTAATTTATTTTTTTCTTTTGCTTCAAGGTATTTTTCTTTCAATGTTTTTTTTGTTTTTTCGCCTGTAATTAAAAGTTCAATATCAAACTCAAGTTTTAATAGTTTGGTTTTATTAGGATTTCTTGAAAAGGCAAAATTTATACCTACTTCAAAGGCTCTTTGCAAACATTCTAAAGCTGTTGATGTTGGTAATGTTTGAGGCGAATTATGTGCAGATTTATTGCCTTCTCTTTTGATAAAGTATAAATCTTCAATAATTTCTTTTTCTTGTTGAGAACCTGTTGATTTATCGCATAATGTTGCAAGCATTTCATCAAATGTTTTTTCTGTAGTTTTTTTCCCTCCAAGAAGTTTTTTACAAATATTTTCTGCAAATTTTCTTGTTTGAACAATACATTGTTCAAAATATTCATCACGATATAACTGTTCGGCTGTTTGAATTAAGTCGAACAGTTTTTTATCTACCGTTTTTAAGAAATTAAAATTTGATGCCATTAAATTTATACACCAATTAATTTTAGAACATCATCCATTTCTGCTGTAGTTTTTTGGACTTCTGCATTCGCATATTTAATTGCATTATCAGGATCTTTTAGTCCGTTTCCTGTTAATACGCAAACAATATCAGAACCTTCTTTAACAAGCCCTCTATGATGTGCTTGAATTAATCCAGCAACAGATGCAGCACTTGCAGGTTCTGCAAAAATACCTTCACAAGAAGCTAATAATTTATATGCATCGACAATTTTTTCATCTGTTACGCAACCGATTAAGCCTTTGCTTTCATCTCTTGCTGCAACGGCTTTATCCCAACTTGCAGGATTTCCTATTCTTATTGCTGTTGCTAATGTTTCCGGATTCATTATTCTTTGATTTTTTACAATAGCAGCAGCTCCTTCTGCTTCATACCCCATCATTTGAGGTAATGCTTTAATTTTTCCTAATTTATAAAATTCTGTATAACCTTTCCAATAAGCTGTTATATTTCCTGCATTTCCGACAGGGATAAAATGATAATCAGGTGCTTTGCCTAAATCATCGCATATTTCAAATGCTGCAGTTTTTTGTCCTTCAATTCTATATGGATTAACTGAATTAACAAGAGTAATAGGATATTTTGTTGAGATCTCTCTTACTAATTCTAGGGCTTTATCAAAATTACCTTGGATAGCAATAATTTCAGCGCCATACATCATTGCTTGAGAAAGTTTCCCTAGAGCAATATATCCATCAGGAATTAAAACAAGAGTTCTTAAACCTGCTTTTGCACCGTATGCTGCAGCTGATGCTGAGGTATTTCCTGTTGATGCACAAATAATAGCTTTTGAACCGGCTTCTTTTGCTTTGGTTACAGCCATTGTCATACCTCTATCTTTAAAACTTCCGGTTGGATTACAACCATCAAATTTTAAATATACATTTGCATCTAATCCAATCTTTCTTGCAAGATTATCAGCTTTTATTAAAGGTGTGTTTCCTTCATTTAAAGTAACTATTGGTGTTGTATCTGTAACAGGTAAATATTCTTTATATCTATTAATTAATCCTTGATAATACATAACTTCCTCTTTCTACATTACTCTTATTAAACTATTAATCTTACAATCTTTTAATTCTGATATTGCACTTTGAATATCAGCTTCTTTACAAACTTCAGTTATTACAGTTATATCTGCGGTGTTATTATCTGATACACCTTTTTGAATTATACTTGATAAGCTAATGTTTTTATCAGCACAAATTGTTCCTATTTTTCCTATAACTCCTGTGTTATTAGGAGCTGTAATAGAAATATAATATTTATTATTTGTTTCAGATATAGGAATCATATTAGCTTCTTCTGAATGTTTGCAACGCATCATAGGTAGTGGGTAATCTGTTGTACCAATTTCAGCTGCAATATTTAAAATATCACCAATTACAGAACTTGCTGTTGGGAACTCTCCTGCCCCCGGACCTGAAAGTAAAATATCACCAATAGGGAAACCTTTCATTCCTACTGCATTTGTTACATAGTCGATGTGAGCTAAAGTAGAATTTTTAGAAACTAATGTCGGGTGAACTCTTACATCTACTTCCCCAGCGTTGTTAATAGAGGCATTTGCAATTAATTTAATTTTATAACCTAATTCATTTGCTTGTAACATATCTTCTGCTCTTACTTTAGAGATTCCTTCTCTATAAACTTTATTTATATCAACCCTTTTATTAAATGCAATTGTTGCAAGGGTTGTTATTTTATATGCCGCATCAAAACCTTCAACATCTCCTGTTGGATCTGTTTCTGCATATCCAAGTTCTTGAGCTTCTTTTAAAACATCTTCATATGATGCACCATCAACATCCATTTTAGTAAGGATGTAATTAGTTGTACCATTTAAAATTGCTTGTATTTTTGTGATTTCATTACCAGCCATAATTGTTTTTAATGGCATAATTAATGGTATACCACCTGCAATTGCTGCTTCATATAATACAACTTTATTGTGTTTTTCTGCTAATTCAAAAAGTTCTTTTCCTTTTTTTGCAAGTAATTCTTTATTAGCTGTTACAATATGTTTTCCTGCTTTAATTGCTTCTGAAATGTATTCCCAAGCAGGATTAACACCACCAATTACTTCTACAAAAATATCAATATCAGAATCATTTATAATAGAGTATGCATCTGTTGTTAGAATACTACTATCTAATCCTTCTATATTTCTAGGTCGGTTAATGTTTTTTACGCAAATTTTTACTATTTCAACATTATCAAATTTTTTTAATGTCTTAAAAACACCCGAACCAACAGTACCTAAACCTAACATACCTATTTTAATTTTTTTCATGTTTTTATCCTCTAATTGAATACTTATTTTTTAATCATACTATAAACATGTTATAAGGTATATGCAAGATTGGAAAAATTTGATATAATAGTTTTATTGGTGTTTGGAGGAAGTATGAAAGATAGAAAGAGTAATGTTTTATCATTATTAGAAGATAAAACAAATGATTATGCAAATAAAATTGCACTAGGAATTAAAACATATTACGGATGGAAAGAATTTACATATCAGGGTTTAGGAGTAACTTCTCGCAGGTTAGCATCATATTTGATGAATGATTTAGATATAAAAAAAGGTGAAAAATTAGCAATTTTATCAGAATCAAAGCCTGAATATGGGACTTGTGTATTTGCATCTATTATTGCGGGATTAGTTACAGTCCCTTTAGATATTAAGTTAACGAAGTATGAGTTATTATCTATTCTGTCGGATTGTGAGCCTACAGTAATACTTGTTTCATACCATTATTTAGAAGTTGCAATAGAGATTCAAAAAGAATTATCTTGTTTAAAACACATAATCATAATGGATGAACCTTCATATAACCAACAATATCCAAGTATTTATACAATACCTAATAATTATTCTTCAAAATGGGTACATCGTTCAAAGAAATCTACGCTTTTTATTATCTATACTTCAGGAACAACAGGTGCACCTAAAGGTGTGGAAATTTCTTTTGGGAATATGTTATCTCAATTAAAAGATTTGAAATATGCTCTAGATAAAATTTTACCATTGGATGATGTCAGGATTTTATCAATTTTACCAATGAATCATTTATTTGAAATGACAGTTGGTTTTTGTACTTTTTTAAATTTTGGTTTTTCTGTATATTATACGCAGAGTCTTAAACCAAAAGATATATTGAGTACAATGAGGGATAAAAAGATTGAGTTTATGATAGTTGTACCTGCATTTTTGAAATTATTAAAAAATGCAATAGAAGCAGAGATAAAAAATAAATCTAAATTTGCTCAAACAATTTTTAATACAATGTATCATATTGCAAAATTTATTCCTTCTAAGAGAATAAAGAAAATTTTGTTTAAGCCAATACATCAGAATTTTGGTGGAAATTTTATTGGATGTATATCAGGTGGAGCACCTTTAGATGTAGAAGTGGGCAAATTTTTTGATAGAATTGGTATTTCTGTATATCAAGGTTATGGTTTATCGGAAACAAGTCCTGTTGTTTCTGTTAATACAAATAAATTTAGAGATATGGCATCTGTTGGAGCTCCTTTAAAAAGTTTTGAAGCAAGAATAGATAAAGAGACAGGAGAATTACAATTAAGAGGTCCTGCTGTTATGAAGGGGTATCATAATCAACCTGAAATGACAGCATCTGTAATAGATAGTGATGGGTGGTTGCATACAGGAGATATTGCTAAAATTCATAAAAATGGTCATATATATATTACAGGGAGAATAAAAAATATGATTGTTTTATCAGGCGGTAAAAAAGTATTTCCTGAAGAAGTTGAATCTGTATTAGAGAAGAGTGACTATTTTGCTGAAGTTTGTGTCATAGGTGTTTCCAGAAGTTTTGGTGCAAAAGATGGAACTGAAGATATTGGTGCTGTAATTGTTCCAAAAGAGGAATTAGTCAATAAATATGATGATGCTACGTTATATAAGCTTATAAAAGATGAAGTTAAAAGGCTTTGTACCCAACTTACTCCATACAAAAGACCTATTAATATTGTAGTGTCAAAGGAAACATTACCTAAAACATCTACAAGAAAATTAAAGCGTAATGAAATTAAACAATTAATAAAAGCCTAATTTAATTAAAGCATTTAGATTTTCTAAATGCTTTAATTTATGTAAATATTTTCTCAAAATATAATATGTTTGATATAATATATACAATAAATTGGAATTATATGAGGAGGTAAGATGAGAGATAGAACTAGCAACGTGTTGTCGTTACTGGAAGATAGAACCAATGATTATGCTAATAAAATCGCATTGGGAATGAAATCTACATACGGATGGAAAGAATTTACATATAATGGGTTAGGTTTATTATCAAGAAGAATTGCTGCCCATTTAAAAAATGATTTACAAATTCCAAAAGGAGAAAAACTTGCTATTTTATCAGAATCAAAACCTGAATATGGAACTTGTGTTTTTGCTTCTATCATTGCAGGTTTAATTACTGTTCCTCTAGATATAAAGCTTACTATTTATGAGCTTAAATCTATTCTTTCTGATTGTAATCCAACAGTTATGTTAGTATCAAAAAAATATGTTAACACCGCTCTTGAATTACAAAAGGAAATATCTTCATTAAAACATATTATAATCATGGATGAACCTTCATATAAGGAAACTTGACCAAGTATTTATGCAATTCCAATGAATTATGATTGTAAATGGGTTCATAGTTCAAGAAAT